>JBBSII010000337.1:0-5428 GCA_038232175.1 Thermomicrobiales bacterium | reverse complement strand
CGTTTCAACGGCTCTTCTGGCTCGCGGTGACGGCCGGGATTGCGGCCCTCGGGGGGGTTGTCTACATCGTCGTCTTCCGACGGATGGGTGGCATCGAGGCGGCGGATATCGAACGGCTGAAGACACTCCGACTGCCGATGCGCGAGACGATTGCTCGCCTGCTCTCCGGGAGGCGCGCGTAATGCGTGTCGCACTTGTCAATGTGACGACGACGACGAAGATCGGCGGCGTCGAGCAATTCGTCGTGCAACTCGCGCATTCTTTGGCGGCAACCGGCGTCGAAGTCTCGATCTTCGGTGGCGCGTGCGAGAGCCGCGCTCCGGTCAGTGCCACGGTCGATGTGCACACGTCGCGCTACATCGACCGTGCGTGGCTGCGACGCATCCCGCTTGTCAGGCGGCAATATGCCGCGACTAAACTGATCGAACGGTTGTCGTTCGACGCGGGCGCGGCGGGCGCGATCCGGCGTGGGGGATACGACATCGTTCACATCCACAAGCCATTCGACTTCCCGCTTGCGTCGTGGTTGCGGTACCGGGCGAACGCGCGGATCGTTTACAGCTCGCACGGTCGGGATTTCTTCGCAGGAGACCGTCGCTTCGTCCGTGATGTCGCGGTCATCACCGCGTGCAGCGCGTACAACGCCGCCGAGGTGCGCGAGCGGTACGGTCACGAAAGCCGCATCATCTACAACGGTGTGGACACAGACCATTTCCGCCCGGTCGCACGCGACGAGGTGTGGCGCGCATCGCTGGGCATCGGGGGGGCGCCGCTGGCGCTCTGGGTCGGGCGGCTGGAGCGTTGGAAAGGAACCATCGACGCGGTTCGCGCGCTCGCGTTGATGCGTGCGGACGCGCATCTCGTGATCGTTGGCGATGGCCCGGAACGCACCCGCCTCACCGATGCATCGGTCGCCCTCGGCATCCCAGAGCGCGTCCATCTCGTCGGATCGCAGAGCCACGACACACTCCGTACGATGTACGCATCGAGCGATGTTGTCCTCGGCACGAGTTTCGCCAACGAGACGTTCGGGATGGCGCTCGCCGAGGCATCCGCGTGCGCGCGTCCCGTCATCGCGACCGCGTTCGGCGGCTTTCCGGAGGTGGTACAGCACGAGCGGACGGGGCTGCTCGTGCCGCCACGCGACCCCGCCGCGCTCGCCGCTGCGATAGAATGGATCGTCGCGCATCCCGACGAAGCGCGCGGCTTCGGCACGGCGGGCCGCGCGTTCGTATGCGACCGTTTCGCGTGGCCAGTCGTGACCGAGCGCGTGCTGGCCGCGTACCGCGAGGCGCTCCGTGCGCATTGATTTCATCACGACATTTGGCATCGTGGCGGGCTTCCCCTCATTCCCGGAGGCCGTGCTCGCGCGGGCGCTCCAGGCGGAAGGTCATCACGTCCGCGTGCTCACCTACTATGCGAAATCGTCGCCGATGATCGACACGCACCACGCGGTGATCGACGGTATCGAGGTGCACCGACTCCGGCGCAAGGGCCTCGTCGCGCCCGGCTCACTGCGGTACATCATCGGCGATGCGCCAGATGTCGCGCATATTCACCACTTGAGCAACCGCCTCTCCACACTGGCGATGCCGGCGTACGCCGCGCGCCGCGTCCCGGTGGTCTTCTCGCCCCACGGCATCCTCCACGACCTGGAACTCGTCGCGGACACCGACCGCCCGCTCGACGCGCCAATCCGCCGCGAGCGCGTACGCCCGAGGCTCCGCGATTCGATGCGCGTCCACGGGCGGCGGCACGGCGCGTTCGTCTGGGCGCTCCACCGCCCGCTCTTCGTCGCGGACGCGATCCACGCGATCTCGATGCACGAGAAGCGCGTCTTGATCGACCTCGGTGTACCCGCCGAGCGTATCCATTTCATCCCCAACGGCATCGACGCCTCCTTGGTCGCCACGAACGCGGCGATCGCGCGGACGGCAACGCCGACCGTGCTCTTTCTCGGGCAGACGAAGTATCGCAAGGGGTGGGACGTGCTCGTGCGGGCGATCCCTGCCGTGCGCGCCTGTGTCCCGGACGCGGCCTTCATCTTCGCGGGCCACACAGACCGCGACCGCAGCGATTTCGACCGCCTCGTGGCCGAACTCAACGTCCGCGCCGCGATCCAGGCGGTCGGGCGTGTCTCGGAAGAAGAAAAAATCCGTCTATTGCGATCCGCGTGGGCCTTGGCGCTGCCCGCGCGCTACGAGGGCTTCGGCATCCCGCTCGTCGAGGCGATGATGGTCGGGACGCCCGTCGTGACGACGGACGTCCCCGCGTGTAACGAGATCGTCACGCATGGGCAGACCGGCCTCGTCGTGCCGCCGACCGACCCGGCCGCCCTCGCCGATGCGTTGGTGCGCCTGCTGACCGATCGAAGTCTTCGCGAACGACTCGGCACGCAGGGCGCGCGCGTCGGCATGGAACGGTACGCCGCGCCGGTCGTCGCACGGCAGTTCGCGGACCTGTACGCTTCGATCCGAGAGCGGGGCAAATAATGCGCGTGCTGTACATCACGGGGTCATACCGCCCCGACTCGATGGTGAGCCACACGCACGGAGACCTCGTCGCCGCGCTCCGTGGACGGGGCGTGGACGCGGAAATCGCGACGTTCGCCGCCCCGGATCACGCGGAGGCCATCTCCGTCGTCACCGACCGTCACGGGACACGTGTCTGGCGGGTGCGCCCGCGCATGCCCCACCTCAACCGGGCGTACCGCATGTGGGGCGAGCGCGTCTGGGCATTTCCGCCATTCAGCGGTCTCGTTGCCGGGCTGCGTTCGTTCCTCACGGCGGAACGGGTGGCGGAATACGATCTGTTGCACGTCGGGATGGCATTCCCCTACGCGACCGCCGTGCGACACGCGCTCCGTAGCCGTGCGGTCCCCCCGACGATCGTGACGATCACTGGCGGCGACATTCTCACCAACGATGAGACCGGCTACGGCTACGGCAAACATCCCATCGCGCGGCGATCGATCACCCGCACACTGCGATGGGCGGCAATGGTTCAGGCGAATTCACCGCTCACTGCGGCGGCCGTCGCGCGGCACGGCTGCCCGCCGGAACGCATCGTGGTGCAGCCGCCACTGTCGTCGCATGAGGCGCTGCCGGCCGACGCCATTGACCCGTACCGTCGCGCGGCCTGCCGAGAGATCGAACAGACGGCGGCAATCCCGCCCGGTCGCCTGCTCCTCGGATTGGGGCGGATGGTGCCGATCAAGGGATACGATGACGTGATCCGCGCCCTGCCCGCCGTGCTGGCCGTGTGCCCGAACGTCACCGCGCTCTTCGCCGGCCCCGCGCGCGACGCCCGCGCACAGGAGTACGTCACGTCATTGCGACGGCTGGCGGCGGAACTCGGTGTTGCCGGGCATGTCAGGATCGAACCGCAAATCGCCTTCCCAGATGTCGCGCGGTACTTCGCGGCAACGGATATCGCCCTGATCCCGTCCCTCCTGGATGGGATCAATATGACGGGAGTCGAGGCGGCGTCCGTGGGCACACCATCCGTCGTCTCGACCGCAGCGGGCCTTGCGCACTACGTCGAGACCTTCCACGCGGGGGAACTGGTCCCACCCCGCAGCCCGTCCGCGCTCGCGACCGCGATTCTGCGCCTGCTCACGAGCGACGAAGCGTGGTCTGCGGCGTCGCGCGGCGCCCACGCGATGGCGCAATCCTTCTCCCTCGACAACACTGCGGACGGTGTGCTGCGGCTGTATCGCCGACTCGCACCGGACAAAGCGCCGCAGTCCCGTGTGCTATACTCCGACGCGGACAGGCGGAGCATCGGAGGCGACGACGGGTGATAGGAGCGACACAGGAGCAGGGGGTGGGCGAGGAAACCACTCGGCGCATTCCTCCCCAGGCGCAGCCGCGCATCACGTACATCGCGTACCCCTCCAGCCTCGTCCTCCGGTCCGCGAACGCCGTCCAGACTTTCGCCACCGCGCGTGCCCTCCGCGAGCGCGTCGCGCACTTCGATCTTCTGATTCCCCGCTTCGCCTTCCGTCCGAGCAGTTTCCGCGCGGTCGGCGCGACGCATCTGCTGCGCCTCCCCTTCAACGCCGGTCGCCATGTGATCCGCTCGGTCGGGTGGTCGTATGCCGAGCGCACATGGTTCGCCTGCCGTGCCCTCGGTCGGTTGTTGCGCCAGCGGCTGTCGCGGCGGCAACCGGATGTGGTCTACGTGCGCGATATCGTCTGCGCCGCGTGGCTGGCGCTGCTCGCGCATCCGTTGGTTCGTTGCGCCGTGATCTACGAAGTCCATGACCTCGAATCGCGCAATCCATCCGCGAACACGGGGCCAATCACCCGCTCTCTCGCGCGGTGGCTGGATCGGATCGCCTTGAATCGTGCGGACGCGGTCGTCTCGCTCACCCGCACATTCGTGGAGGAAATCGAGCGAGCGCACTATCAGGTGCGCCGAACCCCGGCGATCATCCCCGATGCCTACGACAATGCGGTCTATGTCCCGCGCGACCGGGACGACGCACGGCGCGAACTCGGGATTGCCGATGACGCCTTTCTCGTCGTCTACTCAGGGCTGACGTTCGCGTACCACGGCGTTGACCGGCTCGTCGAAGCGACGGCATTGCTAACGCGAGAGATACCGCGTCTCACCGTCTGCATCGTCGGTGGGCGGGACGGGGAGCGGCAGGCGCTCGTCACGCGCGCCCAGGAAATTGGCCTTGCTCAGGTCGCGCGCTTCGTCGCGCCCGTGCCGCCGCCCGTCGTGGCGACGTACCTCGCGGCGGCGGATGCGCTGGTCATCCCGGACACGGTATCCAAGGCGAGCGCGTCGCCGCTGAAACTCTTCGAGTACGCGGCGATGGAGCGGCCCATCGTCGCCGCCGACCTCCCCGCACTCCGCGAGATACTGCCGGAGAATGCCGCACGCTATATCCCGGCAGGCGATGCCCGCGCAATCGCGGACGCGCTGCAATGGATTCGCGCGAACCCGCAACAGGCGCGCACGATGGCGGTTGCGGCGCGCGCCGCTATTTCCGCACACACGTATGACGGGCGCGCGGCGGCGATTATCCGCTTCTGCGAAGCGGTTGCGGGGGGCACGGATGGGTAGCGCGGGCATTCGCGAGCACGCTCGCGTGCGACCCAGCGCATCGCCGCGCACCGGGCGCGTGGCACGGTGGTGGCGCACGATCGACCATGGCGTCGCGATCCTTTGCCTCCTCTACCTCGTCTCGTTGCCGCTCGTCTCCCATCGCATGACGGCGTCGGATGCGATCGAGTATTACGTCTATGATCGGTCGATCTACTTCGATAGCGACCTCGACTTCACGAACGACTATCGGGGCTTCTATGACCGCAACCCGAACGGACTGACGAAGTTCAAGGAGGGCTTCATCGATCAGCGAAACCCTTCCGGCAAGTCGATCAACAACGGGCCGGTTGGATCGGCGATCCTGTGGGCG
>JBBSII010000336.1:0-5430 GCA_038232175.1 Thermomicrobiales bacterium | reverse complement strand
GCTGAAGAAGGTCGAACCCTTCGCGGCGATCGCCGGATCGAGGTTGATGAACTCCTGCTTGCCGAAGGCCGCAACCATCAGCGGCTCCATCGAGAGCGACATGAGCACGGCCTGCCGCATCCGCACGTCCGCGAAGAGGCCCTTCTTCTTGTTGAAGCAGGGGCCGTAGAAGTAGTAGGGCTTCACGGTGAGCGGCGTGACGCCCTGATTCCCCTTGATCGTGTCGTACTGATCGGGGCGGAGCACATCGGCAAACATGTACTCGCCCGTGCCGATGCCGTCCGCGCGCACGCCATCCTCCGGCACGGGGAGCAGATGCAACTCATCGATGTAGGCGGTGCGCTTCCCCGCCGCGCCGTCCGATGCCTCGGTGCGCGAGGCGTAGTTGTCGTACCGCGCGAAGCGGACGAGGCGATCCGCCTGATGCTCCATGAACTTGAATGGCCCCGTGCCGATCAGTTTGTCCTCCGGCAGGCGATCCTTCGGGTAAGCGTTGGCGATCTCCTCCGGCATGACGAACGCCTCGGGGAGCGCAAGGTACTGCGGCAGCACGCCCGTCGGCTCCTTGAAGGTCATCGTGACGGTGTTCGCATCCTTCGCGGCGATGGTGTCGAGTCGCTTGAAGGTCGCCTGCCCGCGCCCGCTGAGGGTGCCCCATCGCTTGAGAGAGGCGACGACATCCGCGCTCGTCATCGTCTTGCCGTTGTGGAACGTGACGTTCTTGCGGAGCACGAACTCGTAACTCTTGCCGTCCGCGCTGGCGTTGACGCTCTCCGCGAGCAGCGGCTTCGGCGCGAAGGTCGAATCGCGCGTGTACAGCCCTTCCCAGATGTGCCACCCAACATTCGAGGTAATTGTCGCCGTCGTGAACATCGGGTCGATGACGGGGTCCGCATTCACGGCGACCTTGAGGATGCCGCCCTTCTTCGGCGTCCCCTGCGCGGCGGCGGGTGTAGAGCCGCCCGCCGCCACGCTGCCGCTGATCGTTGCCTTGCCCGGCGCGGTCGTGCCGCCGCCACTGGCGGGCGTGTTCACAGGCGATTCGCCACCGCACGCGGCGAGGATCGCCCCGCCCGCCAGCCCTGCGCTCAGCGCGAGAAAGCGGCGGCGCGTCAATCGCGGGAGAGGAGTATCACGCATTGGTTGGCCTCCTTGTGCTCCAGTTGTTCTTTCCATGCAGCATCTATCATCGCCGGGGACGACGGGTGTGTCAACGCAAGGCGAAACGAAAGGAGCGAGGAGCGAGGAGCGAGGTGATGACCACGGCTCTCGTTACTCGCTCCTCGCTCCTCGCTTAGGAGTTACGCAGTTCGCGAGAGAATTCTGGTGGTGGCGGCCTTTAGCCTGCCTCTCTGTGGCGGGCTAAAGCCCGCCACAGAGAGGACATTGCCCCAACCGCGTAAGTCCTATCGCTACTCGCTACTCGTTACTTCCCCCGCGCGCCCGGCCCACACACGAACTTGCCCGGTTTCGCGTCGGTGTGCGCGCCGTCCGCCAGCACGCGCACGCCGTTCACCCAGACATCGCGCACGCCGACGGAGAGGTGGTGCGGGTCCGCGAAGGTCGCGCGGTCGCCGACCGTCTCGGGGTCGAAGACGACGACATCCGCGAAATGCCCGTTCCGCAGTAGACCCCGGTCGCGCAGAGAAAGCCGGTCCGCGACCGACGACGACATCTTGCGGACGGCGTCTTCGAGCGTGAGCACTTTATCTTCACGGACGTACTTACCGAGGACGCGGGTATAGGTGCCGTAGGCGCGTGGGTGCGTCGGGCCGCGCTCCGCCGCCCATGCGGGGTCGATCCCGCCCGCGTCCGTCGAGACCTTGACCCAGGGCTGGCGCAGTTGCAGCGCGAGGTTTTCTTCGGACATCTTGAAGTAGATCGTGCCGATGGAGTGCCCCTCGTCCGCGATCAGGTCGATCATCGCGTCCACCCAGTGCTGCCCGCGCACCGCCGCGATCTCGGAGAGCCGCTTGCCCGCGTACTGCCGGTTCTCGGGCTTCTGGAAGCCAATCGGCATCACGCCCTCCGGCCCGACCTGCGTCACTTGCGCCTCCCAATCGCCGCTCGGTTCGAGCACCTCGTCGCGAATCTTCGCGCGCATTTCCGGGTCACGCAGGTTCGCGAAGAGTTTCCCCTCCGCCGATGCCCACGGCGGTAGCGCCGCCGACAGCCCCGTGCCGGAGGCGATATAGGGGTACATGTCCGCCGCGATGTCGAGGCCCGCCGCGCGCGCCCGGTCGATGCGGGCGATCACCTCCACCATCTTGTGCCAGTTGCGCGGCGCGGTCGCCTTCAGATGGTAAATTTCGACGGCGCACTTCCCCGCCGTGCCAATCGCAATTGCTTCCTCCAATCCTTCGAGGAAGCGGTCGCCCTCGGAGCGGAGGTGCGTGATGTAGACGCCGCCGTACCGCCCGATCACTTTGGCGATCTCGGTCAGTTCGTGCGTGCCCGCGAACGCTCCGGGCGGGTAGATGAGCGCGGTGGCGACACCGAACGCGCCGTCCTCCATCGCCTCCGCCGTCACCCGGCACATCGCGGCAAGTTCGTCCGCGTTCGGCGCGCCGAGTTCGAGCGCCTTGCCATACTCCCGCACTGTCGCGCCGCCGATGAACGAGCCGACGTTGACGGAGACGCCCCGCCCTTCGAGATCCTCCAGCCAGTGGCGAAATCGCGTCCAGCCCCGCGCCCGGTCCTCCCACTCCGGCGCCGGGCCGAGCAGGCTGCTTCGGAAGGGCGAGGCGATCCGCCCGCCGAAGGGCGCGGGCGTCCACGCCTCCCCCATGATCTCCGTCGTCACCCCCTGCGTGACCTTCGAGAGCGCGCGCGTGTCCTGGAAGAAAGGGAGGATCGAATGACTCTGAATGTCGATGAAGCCGGGCGCGACGACCATCCCCACCGCGTCCACGACCGTCGCCGCCCCCGCCGGGTCGATCTGCCCCGCCGGAGCAATAGCCATGATGCGGTCACCCGTCATCGCGACATCGCCGTAGAACCACGGGTTCCCGGTGCCATCGACGACCTTGCCACCTTTGATGAGTGTGTCCATTTTGTTTTTCCTTTCTCCGTGTGCACTGTGCCCTCTGCGCCCTAAATCTCACCCATCATGCCGGTAGGCCCTGCTCCATCAGCGCCAGAACCGCGTGCAGGAGCGCGTTCGCGCCGCGTTCGAGCGATGTGGGGTCGGTATACTCGTCCGGCGCGTGGCTGATGCCGTTGATGCTCGGCACGAAGAGCATCCCCGTCGGGATCGTCGGCGCGAGGATGCCTGCGTCGTGCCCCGGCCCGCTGAAGAAGCGCATCGGCTCCACGCCAATCGCGCCACACGCCGCCACCAATGTCTCCTGCATCGCCGGGTGCATCGGCGTTGGTTTCGTGATGAGGATGGGGCGGGACGACGCGGTGACGCGCTCCTCGGCGCAGATCGCGTGGACACGCCGCGTGAACTCCGCCTGCACCGCCGCGAGGATGCCGGGATCGATGTCGCGGAACTCGGCGGTGAAGGTCGCCGTGCCGGGGACGATATTCGGGATGTCCGGCGTCACGCTCAGTTTGCCGACGGTCGCGACGACATCCGGCCCCGTCGCCCGCGCCACCTCGCGCTGCGCCGCGATGCTGCGGGCCATCGCCATGCCCGCGTCCCGCCGCATCCGAAACGGCGTGGAACCGGCGTGGCTCGGATGGCCGGTGATCTGCCATTCGTGCCGCTCGATCCCGGCGATCCCCGTCACGACGGCCAGTTGACCGCCCGCCTCCTCCAGCCGTGGCCCCTGCTCGATGTGCCATTCGAGGTACGCGCCGATCTCGTCGTGCGGGGCGGCGACGCTGCCGAATGCGTCGAGGTTCGCCCCGGCGCCGGAGAGAATTGCCCGCGTCTCCGACCCGCCGACATCGACGTAGGTGTCGAGAATCGGCTTGCCGATGAAGGCCATGCTGCCGAAGAAGCCGGTGCCGAACCGCGCGCCCTCCTCATCCGCCCACGCGACGACCGCGATGGGGAACGGCGGCTCAATGTGCGCCTCGCGGAGCGTGCGCACCACCTCCAACCCGACGAGCACGCCGTACGCGCCGTCGTACTTGCCGCCATTCGGCACTGCGTCGATGTGCGAGCCGAGCAGCAGCGTCTTGCCGTTGCCCGCTTGCCACCGGCCCCAGAGATTCGTCGCGGCGTCCTCACGCGCGTCGAGGCCCGCCGCTTCAAACCGACCGCGCAACCAATCGACACCGGCGCGGTACGCGGGCGACCACGCGACGCGGTACAGCCCCGCGTCCGTCCGCCCGATCACGTCCAGCGCATCGAGGTCCGCCATCATCCGCGCCGCATTCACCGCCATGCCTTGCCTCTCCATTCACCCCTCCCACTCGAAAAAGACTCGAACCACGAAGCAAAGGAGAAAAAGAAACTCAACACAGAGGGCACAGAGCACGCAGAGAGTTCTCTTTCTTTAATTTCTTCTCTGTGTACTCTGTGTTAAATCCCCGGTTTCTCTTCGCGTCCTTCGCGCCTTCGCGGTTCATGCATCGGATCATCCCAGCTCGCTGCGGGCGCGGCGCATGTATTGCAGGACGGCGTCGTGCACGACGGGGACGGGATCGCCGAGGATGTCGTGATCGCCCACCGGGCGCGGGCTGGCGGGATACCACCAGGTGTACGCCGGGCCGTCGGGTGTCTGGTGGAAACGGAAGTAGGCATGCGCGCCGACCCGCAGCGTCAGCGCGTTCGGGTCGCTCCGGTCAACGTGCGTCGAGTGGGGCGCGGCGTGATTGAGCCAGGCGGCGCAGCGCTCGAAGTGCGCCATGAGCGCCTCGCGCGCGGCGGGAAAGTCGTACTCATCCATCCTCGTTATTACTCCCTCGGTCATGCTCGCGCGCCGCACGCCACCAATCCGTGGCATCATAGCAAACGGGGAGTGTGTCGCGATGCAACGATGCCGCGCGTGCGACAAGAAATAAAAACAGTATTTACTTGCTTTATAGTGGTGGCGGTGCGAGGATGAAGGGGGCAATCGCGTGATCACGCACCATTCCTGGGACAGAGAGACGATTGGAAGGGGATGCGACGATGGTTGCCATGACTGAGCCGATGATTCCCCCTCCGATCACACCGGGTGGCAAGCGGCGCGGCTTCGGGCGGACGGCGAATGTGCTCCTCGCGTACACCCTGACCAAGGGTTTGCAGATGTCGCTCTTCGCGCTCATCTTCCCCTTGTATCTCTACAACCTCGGCTACAAGCAGGACACCATCGGCGTGGGGGGCGGGGGGCGCCCGGGGGGGGGGGGGCGCCGCCGCCCGCGGCCGCGCCGGGGGGGGGGGGGAGCCGCGGGGGGGGGGGGGGGGGGGGGGCGCGGGGGCCTGGTTTGGGGTTGTGGGGGGGGGGGGCGGGCCGCGGGCGGGGGGGCGGAGGGTGGGAGAGTGGACGGTGGGGC
>JBBSII010000335.1:0-5449 GCA_038232175.1 Thermomicrobiales bacterium | reverse complement strand
CGATACCCTGCGCCGTGGTAACGGTGGCGCGCTTCCGGCCCCATGTACTCCGCATCGCTGCGTTTCGGGGGGCAACTCCCCGGTCCATTCACTCGCCCGCGCTGGCTCCCGAATCGCACCATCCATCGGGATCGCTGCTGCTGCGCGTGTGCGGCTACTCGTCCGGTTCATCGTCGCTGATCGCGTCGATTGTGACTACGATACTAGGGTGCCCGCCCCCGTTTGTCAAGCAGCCGAACGCTGTCGCCGCACCATGTCTCACCGACAGCGACGCATACTGACACCGTTGCACACCAACACGAGGGTATCATGTACCATTGATGAATGGTTTCACCCGGTGATGCCTCGGCCCCGCTCATATGATCCCGCACGGGCCGTATGTGCCGACGAAAGGATGCTTCATCGATGTCCACGACAAGCCCTGGTTGGACGAATTGGTCGGGCGGTGTGACCTGCGACCCGGCCCGTCTCTCGACGCCGACGAGCGAGGACGCGCTCGTGACCATCGTTCGGGAGGCGGGGCGCGCGGGCATGGAGACGCGGGTGGCGGGCACCGGCCACTCATTCGTGCCGTTGTGCGCCACGGACGGCGTGCTGCTGTCGCTGGACGGCCTCCAGGGGGTCGTGCATACCGACCCTGCGGCGATGCGGGCGACCGTCCGGGCAGGTACGAAGATTCATCAACTCGGCGCGCCCCTGCTCGCGGACGGCATGGCGATGAAGAACATGGGCGACATCGACCGCCAATCGCTCGCGGGTGCGATCAGCACGGGGACGCACGGGACGGGGCCGACGCTCGGCAACATCGCGACGCAGGTGGTCGGCTTGCGCCTCCTGATCGCCTCCGGGGAGTGCATCGACTGCTCGGCGGAACGGGAGTCGGGAATCTTCGACGCGGCGCGCGTCTCGCTGGGGATGCTCGGGATCATCATGCAGGTCACGCTTCTCGTGCTACCCGCCTACCGCCTGCACGAGCGCACCTGGGTCGCCACCTTCGATGAATGTATGGCAAATCTGGACGACCTGATCGACGCCACCCGGCATTTCGAGTTCTTCTGGAGTCCGCGCGACGATGCGTGCGCGATGAAGGCGTTGCACCCGACGCTGGCGGAGTCCGTGGAGGAACCGACAACGGAGCCGATCACCGAGGGGCGGCTGGCGCGCTATCTCAGCCCCGAACGTGTCGACTGGAGTTACCGCATCCTGCCGTCGGAGCGCAATGTCCGGTTTAACGAGATGGAGTTCGCCGTGCCCGCCGCGCATGGCCCCGACTGCCTCCGCGAAATCCGGCTGCTGATGCGGGAGAAGCACCCCGATGTGACCTGGCCGGTCGAGTATCGGACGCTCCGTGCGGACGACATCCCGCTCAGCCCGGCCTACGGCCGCGAGACGGTGACGATCTCGATCCATCAGGACGCGAGGTTGCCCCACCGCGCCTTCTTCGCCGACGCGGAAGCGATTTTCCGCAATCATCACGGGCGACCGCACTGGGGGAAAATGCACGGATACGGCGGTCGCGAACTCCGCGATCTCTACCCGCTGTGGGATCAGTTTCACCGCGTGCGCCAGCAGGTGGACCCCACTGGGCAATTCCTGAATGCGTACCTTCGCCTGGAACTCCTCGACGGATAACCGCCGCGCTCGCGTTGCATGATGGTCAGGGACGCAGACTGAAGCCTGCATCCCCATACATCTGTCCATCGCGGAAACTCATCCACTGTCTATTATCTCGTGCTACGTGACCTTCAGCGTCCCCTTCGGGCCGTCCTTGCTGCCGCAGCCGAGGGTGTAGTCGCCCGCTTTGACATCCTTCGCGGTCGTGCTCTTGGTGAAGTTCGGCGCGATGTTCTCAACTTCCGCGACGATCTTCGTCCCGCTGAGGACGTAGAGTTCGAGCGTCTTGCTCCCCTTGTTCGTGACGGCGAAGGTCACATTCCCGGCGGGCGCGGTGAGGGCGGCGGGGGCGCAGCCATCGTTGTTCAGCGTCACGGCGAGTTGCGTGCCGGGGTTCGCCGCCGCCCCCTCGCCATCGCCCTTGTCGCCGCACGCGACGAGCAGGGGGAGGGTCAGCAGGGCGCAGAGTACCAGGAGGAGCGAGAACCGCTTCATCGTCATTCCCTCTTTCGCTGCGAACGATCTACCGGGTCGCGGAGATGGAAACCGGGGCGGACGCGCGCGTCTTGCGCTCAAATCGGGGGGCCATGTAGAACAGCAGGACCACCGGAACCAGATACCCGAAGTAGAGGATCACCTCGCCGACCGTTGGTGTCGGGTTGTACCCCATCAGGCCGCGCAGGAGCGAGCCGAGCGTGCCGGTCTCGTCGATGGCGCCGCTCGTGTCCCACACCTGCGTTTGCAGGGAGTTCCAGACGCCCGCCTCGTGGAGGTGATGGAGCGACCCGGCGAGGAAGCCCGCCGCGACGACCATGATGAAGCCGCCCGTGACGGCGAAGAAACGGCGCATGTCGATCCGCTTGCCGCCGAGGAAGATCGCCGCGCCGAGCGCGACGGCGATGAGCGTGCCGATGATCGCGCCAATGGGAGCCTCGATGCCGACATTCTGCTGCTGGAATGAGGCGAGGAGGAAGAGGGCCGATTCGATCCCCTCGCGCAGGACGGCGAAGAAGGCCATCGCGGGGAGCGCGAATGCCCACGTCGAGCGCGCCGCCGCGTCGATCTTCGCGTGCAACTCGCCCTTGATATGCCGCGCCTGCCCGCGCATCCAGAAGATCATGTAGGTAAGCATCACCACAGCGACGCCACCGATGACCGCCTCCATCATCTCCTGCGCCCGGTGATCGAGTTCGCGGGAGGTGACGTTGAGGACGATACCGACCACCGCGCAAAAGAGAATGCCGCCGCCAACACCGGCCCACATCGCGGGGAGGAGGTTGCGCCGCCCCGTCTGCATCAGGTACGCGCCGATGATCCCCACGATCAGCGCCGCCTCGAACCCCTCACGAATCATGATGAGCATCGGTGCAAGCATGAGATCCTTCTCCCATCCCTCGGCGCGCGCCATTGCGCTCGCAGCGGTGCCGGTTCGTAGCATCGGCAAAGGCGATGCACCGGCGCTGGCATTACCGTACACTTCATCTTTCCTTTTGTCAACTACATGTTGCATAACTTTGGTGACATCTCGGTAATCAATCTGCCCGCACGGATTTCTCGCCTCGACAGTGGGGGTATACTGGGGAGTAACAGAAGGAGCATCGCATGTACAACCCATCGCAAAGTCCCCGCCCTGGCTCGTATCGCGGCGACGGCAAGGTTGACCTCATCGGCCCCGACCACATGCTCGAACGTGCCCGCAGTCGTATGCAGGATCACGCCACAGGCGGCGAGGAAGCGGCCCGCGCGGTGGAGGCGTCAGGAGAAGCCGCCCGTGACCGGAAGGAGGCCGCCCGCCAGGCCCGCGAAGGGACGGGGGAATCGCTCGGGGATCGCGCCCGTGTCTGGTGGTCCCGCCACTTCCACCGTTCGTGAGAGAGAACGGAGCGAAGCCGGACGCACGTATTTATGCGCCGGAGACGACTCGGGCGCATCTCCCGCATTCCCGCACACTTAACCGAGCGGCACGATATAGCGAACGATCAGCCAGAAGCAGCAGAAACTCCCACCGAGCACAAAGAGATGCCAGAGCGCGTGCGCCCCGAATACACGAGGGAAGGGGTTGGGCCGTTCGAGCAGGAAGATGACTGCGCCGATCGTGTAGACCGCGCCGCCCGCGAGCATCCAAAGGAAACCGCCCACCGGGAGCGCGTGGTAGAGTGTCGGCGCGACCGCCAACCCGACCCAGCCGATCGTGATGTAGAACGCCGTGGAGAGCCAGCGGGGGGCGCGCATCCAGCGGGCCATCGCCACGAGGCTACCGAGCGTCAGCCCCCATACGACGCCGAGCAGCCCCCAGCGCCAGAGGCCGTGTAGGGCGAGCAGGCAGACCGGCGTGTACGTCCCCGCGATCAGGACGACGACCATCGTGCAGTCGAACCGGAGTAGGCGCGCGTTGCCCTGTGGCGAGAGCGACAGCGAATGGTGGAGCGTGCTCGCCGTGTACAGGCCGATCTGGCTAGGCCGAAGACGATGAGGCCACCGAGCGCCAGCGCATTGCCCGTGCGGATGCCATCCCATACAAGGATCACCAGCGCGACGACAGAGAGCAACACCCCCGCCAGATGAGTCAGGCCGTTCGCCGGTTCGCGCATGTGCCTGGTCATCACGCCCATTATTGGCCCATCACATGAATGCCCATGATTCTCGTATACATATGCCGTTCTCCCCGGTGAAGACTGGTGATAGTAGGCTTCTATTTCTATCCGCCACCAAAGAAACTACAACGGCACGATCACCACGCGCACGCGCTCGTCTACAATCCCACGAACCAGTGGCGGCGGCAATCACCCTATTTGTCGCTCGGGGGCGGACTGCTTCTTGCCATTCTGCTCGAACTCGATAAAGCTGACCCGTCCGTCGCGCTCCATGTAGGAGTGCTTAATGCGGGAGAGATCGTCGCATCCTTGCAGGCGCATCTGGCTGATGAGATCATCCTTCGTGAGCAGGATGCGGCGCATATTCCGCTGCACCAGCGCGCCATCCTTGACGAGTTGCACCGGTTGCGGCTCCAGCACGCGCCCGACAGCGGGAACGTGGTACGCCAGCCAATCCAGCACGAGGTTCCAGCCGATGATCGTGCTGACGAGCAGAATGCCGTCTGTGATCGTTATATAGTCACCCGACATCGCGTTCTGCGCCGCATCCGCGATCACGACGATCACGAGCAGGTCTGCGATCCCCACCGACCCCGCCTCCCGCTTGACGACGAAGCGCAGCAGCGCGAAGAGCGCGAAATAGACGATGGTGCCCCGCAAAAAGATTTCCAATAACGGCGTATCGATGGCGAACATCTTGTGCCAGTCAGCGCCGAACACGGCATGCATCAGAAGCCTCCCCACCTAGGTAAAAGACCACGTACGTGCATCCCCGTATAGCAGGATCAACGCCACGCGGAAATCTACTATCTTTCAGAATGAGGGGCCGGGGATTCGGGACTCACCGCAGCGTGCTCGCGTAGATGCTGTTGAACAAGAGGCGGTAGGTGCCGCGCGCCTGGGCGCGGAACTGGGCGCGGAAGCCGAGCAGCACGACCCGCCCCTGCGATACTGGCACCTCCACGACTGCCGCGCGCCCCTGAATCTTCTCCGGGCCGAGCATCCAGCCGGAGAGGAGCGGGTTGCTCCGTGGGTAGTGCGCGACGGCGGACGCCCCGCCATGAATCTCGAACGCGGGGCTGTTGACGAAGAGCGCGACGCTCTCGCGCTCGAAGCCGTAGCCAATGGGGTGGTTCGGGTCGAGCTGGATGCGCACCATCGAGCCGGGGGAGTAGAACTCCTGCGCCGTCACCCCCTCGAGGACGTTTGTCACCGGTAGGTAGCACTGCTTCACCGCGACT
>JBBSII010000334.1:0-5499 GCA_038232175.1 Thermomicrobiales bacterium | reverse complement strand
GCTGCGCGAGCAGTTCGCGCTCGCCTCCGCCGATTTCCTCGGCCTGATGGGCCAACTCGACGACGCGCAGGCGGCGGAACCCGGCGTCTGCGGCGCGTGGTCCGTCCGCGAGATCGTGGCGCACCTCGCCGCGTGGGACTGGGAGGCGGAGCGCCGGTTCCGCGAGTTCCACGTCGGCAACGCGGCGGACCGCACCTACGACGAGGACGCCTTCAACGCGACGGCGGTGGAGGAACGCGGCGGGCAGTCATGGGACGAGACGCTCGATGAACTGCGCCGCGCCAACATGACGTACGGCGCGTCCCTCGCCAATGTCTCCGCCGGGGATCGGGAAGCGGACCCGCGCTACGCCGCGTGGCTTTCCGCCGGCGTCGCGCATTACACAGAGCACGCCGCACAAATTCGCGCGTGGCGTGCAGGCTGAAGGCCATGCCACCATCCATACGACACAAAGCGAGGTTGCCAAACTGGTGAGCGCCATCTGGAAGCCGGACGGGATGGTTGTGTACACGATCATCGTGCTCCGCCACGCCGGGCGATACTTGCTGCTCGAACGGGCGAGGACGAAGCGCGTGCAGCCGGGCCGCTGGACGGGGATGGGCGGCAAGGTCGAGCCGGACGAACTGGGCGATCTGCGCGCGTCGGCGCTCCGCGAACTGTACGAAGAAAGCGGCATTGTCGCCGCCGCAGTCGATCGCTTCACCCAGCGCCGCGTCGTGCTGCACGCGCGCCCCGGCGTCCCGCTGACGGTGCTACTCTACTTCACCGGCACACTTCGTGATTTCGTGTCGCCGCCCTGCCCGGAGGGAACCCTGCACTGGATCGCCCCGGAGCAATGGGACGCGCTGCCCCTCATCGACACCGCGCGCCCGGTGCTACCGCTCCTCCTCGCCGATCAGGAGCGCGACCCGGCGGGCGATGAACCGCTGCACCTCGGCGTCGCTCGCTTCACGCCGGACAACGTCTTCATGGGTATTCTCTGGGCGTGAGGGAAGGGCGGGTACCCTCTGGGCGGCACGGGCAGTGGGGGGGTAAGGCGCCTCACCCCTCCAGGAACGCCGTCACCTCCGTAGTGAACCGCTCCGCGAGGACGATGGTGTAGTGGTCCGTCCCCGGCACTTCGACGAGGCGGCTCCCGGTGATCAGCGCGTGCATCCGCTCGGCCTCGTCACGCGGCAGGAGCAAGCCGCGCTCGCCGCCGAGCAGGCCCTCCGTCGCGCGGAGGATCAGCGTCGGCGCGGTGATTCGTTCCGGCAACGCCGCCGTGCGGAGCGTGGCGTTCACGGCGACTTCCTCGGCAATCGCGCCCTTGGGCACGCGCGACAGCGCCGTGCCGTCCGGGTGCACCGCCGCGTCGTAGCGGAAATACCGCTCGCCGAACGACTCCCATGGGAAGCGGGAGATGCCGTGCATCGCCGCGAGGTAGGCGTCGAGCGAGGGGAAGACCACACCGAGCCGTGAAAGGGCGGCGGAAATTGCCTGGTACGTGTCGTCCGGCAACTTCCCGCCCACGTCGATGACAACCAACTTCGCTATCCGCTCCGGGTACACCGCGCCGAGGAACATGCCGATCAGGCCGCCGAGCGAGTGCCCGACGAGTTGCATCGTCGGCAGGCCGAAGTGGTCGCAGAGCGCGAGTAGGTCGTTCGCGTGGTACGGGATGCCGTAGCCATGCGGCGGCTTCGCGCTCAGGCCGCGCCCCCGCAAGTCGGGCGCGATGGCGTACCAGCCGCGCGCGGCGAGATGTGGCCCGTACTCAGCCCAGTTCATGTGGCTCGCGGTGATGCCGTGCACGAGCATCGCGGCGCGCTCCGGCGTCGTGAACGCGCCCCATGTCACGACGCGCAACGTAATTCCGTTCACGTCGATGTCGTGCGTAGTTGAGGTCGGGGTCGGGTCGGTCATCGTTGAAATTCCCTTCGGTAATAAGTCGGCCACTCCCCTCCCCTCAGTCCGCCGCCTCGACTTCCGTCGCGACGCGCGCATCCCCCGCCGTCTTGCGCGTCGAGCGGAGCCGCCACGTCGTCACCGAACCGGCGATACCGCGTGGGAAGAAGAGGACGAGCAGGATGAAGATGATGCCGAGAATGAAGAGCGGGTCCGCGAGCGGGCGGCTGAGGACGCCGGGGAGCGCGCTCACGGTGCCGGACGCCGCCCACGTCGTCAGGCGCACATTGAGGTAGTGGTAGAGCATCGCCCCCGCCACCGGCCCCCAGAGCGCGCCGCTCCCGCCGATAATCACCATCAGGAGCAGCGTGACGGTCAACTCGGAGCGCACCGTCGCCGGGGTCGCGCCGCTCAACAGAAAGAGGTAGAGATTCCCCCCGATCATCGCGATCACGGCGGCGACGACGAAGGCGACCAATTTGTACGTGTAGGGGCGCAGCCCGATCATCTCCACGCGCCGCTCGTTCTCCCGGATGCCCTCCCAGATGTGGCCAGTCGGCGAGGTAATCATGCGGAGCGTGACGAGGTAGATGACAATCAGCGCGCCGAGCGTCAGCCAGTAGAGGTTGCCGGTGTGGACGACGCC
Source organism: Thermomicrobiales bacterium (assembly GCA_038232175.1). Lineage (GTDB taxonomy): Bacteria > Chloroflexota > Chloroflexia > Thermomicrobiales > JALYUS01 > JALYUS01. The sequence continues at coordinate 2,966 of JBBSII010000334.1, read as the reverse complement.
GACCATCCACTTCGGCAGCGTCTTCGTCGGCAGGCTCAGCCCCTCCTCGCCACCCGTCAGCCGACCGGGGTTCTTCCCGACGACGACCGCGCCCGCCTGCGCGAAGGCGAGCGTCACCATCGCGAAGTAGACGCCCTGCGTCCGCAGCGCGAGCGCGCCGATGGCGACCGCGAGCAGGAGCGTGGCGACGAGCGTGAAGAGGAGCGCGGGGCCAACTGCCCACTGCCACCGCCGCATCGCGATCACGGGCAGATACACCCCCGCACCGAAGAAGAGTGCGTGGCCGAACGAAAGGATGCCCGTGTAGCCGAACAGCAGGTTGTATGAGAGCGCGGCGATGCCGAACGCGAACCCGACCGCGAGCAGTTGCAGGTTGCCGGCGCGGTTGATCGGGCCATCGAAGAGCACCGGAATGTGCACGCCCAACTTCGGCACGAGGAGGAGGAGCGCCAGGATGAGCACCGGCCAGAAAGGCCGCAGCCGCGCCGTCATCGCCGCGCCCCCAGCAGGCCACCGGGCCGGACGAGCAGCACGACCGCCAGCAGGATCACGACGACGAAATCGCCGAGCCACGCCGCCGCGTAGTAGTTCGCGTACTGCTGCGACAGCCCGATGATCGCCGCCGCCAGCGCGCTGCCGCTGATCGAGCCAAGCCCGCCGATCACGACGACAATGAAGGCGAAGATCAGGTTGACGGTGCCGATGGTCGGGTCGATCGACTTGAAGTACGCCCCGCCGAAGACGCCGCCCAGCCCCGCCAGCGCGCCGCCGAGGGCGAAGACGACGGTGAAGGCGCGGTTCACGTCGATGCCGAGCGCCTGCACCATCTCGCGGTTCTCCGCCCCCGCGCGGACGATCAGCCCATACCGCGTGTAGCGCAGGAAGAGGAGCATCAGCACCAGCACAATCCCCGCGACGGCGATCAGCACGAGCCGGTTCGCGGGGACGCGCGCCCCCGCGATCGTCAACGTCGCGGCCATCCACCCCGGCTGCGGGAAGACCTTCGCGTCGTGCTTCCAGATCACCGCCGTTAGTTCGCTGAGGGCAAGCCCCGCGCCGAGCGTGACGAGCACCTGATAGATCGTGCGCCGGTAGAGAGGCCGCAGCAGCACAACCTCCGTCGCCGCCGCGATCACCCCGCCCGCCACGACCGCCGCGACGATGGCGAGCAGGAAGATGCCCGTGGACGCATTCCGCCCCACCGGCGTCCGCATCGTGATGACCCACCACGCCGCGTACGCGCCCCACGTGAAGAATGCGCCATGCGCGAAGTTCAGCACGTCCATCAATCCGAAGATCAGCGACACCCCGGAGGCGAGCAGGAAGTACATCGCCGCCAGCGCCAGCCCCGTCAAGGTGATAAAAATGAGTGTACTCATGTGCCTCCGGCAGTAGCGAGTAACGAGTAACGAGTAACGAGACGGCAGGAGCATCTTCTTGTTACTTTGGACTTTTGACTTCCTACTCAGTCCTTAGTCCTTAGTCCTTAGTCCTTCGCCCGAAGGGCGCGTCCCTGCCCCGAGGTAGCGCGCCTGCAACGCCTCGTCCGCCGCGACGTCCGCCATCGGGCCGGTGTAGACGGTGCGGCCATCGTCGATGATCACCGCGTCGTCACCAAGCGCGGCGGCCATCGCGAGGTTCTGCTCGACGAGCAGGATCGTCGTCGTGCCCTTGATCGCGGCGAGCGCCGCCGTCACCTGCGTGACGATGATCGGCGCAAGCCCCTTGGACGGCTCATCGATCACGAGCAGACGGTTCTCGTTGACGAGCGCGCGGGCAATCGCCACCATCTGCTGCTGGCCGCCGGAGAGAGACCCCGCCCGCTGCCCCCCGCGCGCCTTGAGGTCGGGGAACAAGGCGTACACCGTCGCCATTCGCGCCGGGTCCGCGCCGGGCCGCTGAGCCAGCCGCAGGTTCTCCGCGACGGTCAAGCCGCCGAAGACATCCCGATCCTCCGGCACGTACCCCACGCCGCGCCGGACGATCCGGTGCGACTGCTCCCGCGTCACGTCCGCGCCGAAGAGGTCGATCCGGCCCCGCGCGGCGGGCAGCAGGCCGAGGATCGAGCGCAACGTCGTCGTCTTTCCCGCCCCGTTGCGACCAAGCAGCACCGTCACCCGCCCCGGCGCTACCGTGAACGAGACGCCCTGCAGGATGTGCGACTCCCCAATATACGTATGCACGCCCTCCACCCGCAACACTGCATCACCGCTCATCGGTTCATACCCGGCTTCTTCCCCTGTTCATGCGACACCGAGATAGGCGGAGCGGACGAAGGGATCCGCCATCACCGCGTCTGGCGTGTCGTAGGCGACGAGCGCGCCGTTCGCGAGGACGGCGACGCGATCCGAGAGATCGTGCACCGCCTCCATCTTGTGCTCCACCATCAGGATTGTCTTCTTCTCCACGTCGCGGATGTGGCGGATGACATCGAGCATCGCGGGGACATCCTCCGCGCTCACGCCGGAGGTCGGCTCATCAAGGAGGAGGACGGTCGGGTCGGTGCAGAGCAGGAGCGCGAGTTCGAGCTTCCGCTTGTCCCCGTGGGAGAGTGCGCCCGCCAGCCGCCCCTCGCGCCCCCAGATGCCGACGACCTCCAGCGCCCACGCCGCCCGTTCGAGCGCGGCGCGATCCCGAAACGCGCCGCGCCAGAGGGCGAAGTTGCCGGGGCGGCCCGCCTGCACCGCCAGCCGCGTATTCTCCAGCACCGAGAGGCCGGGGAAGATTGTCGTCTGCTGGAAGGAGCGCCCCAACCCCCGCCGCACACGCGCGAACGGCGGCAGCGCGGTGATCTCCTCGCCCCGGAAGAAGATCTGCCCGCCCACCGGGGCGTACAGCCCGCTCATCAGGTTGAACAGGCTCGTCTTGCCCGCGCCGTTCGGCCCGATGACCGAGACGAACTCCCCCTCCGGCACGCCGAAGGAGACATTGTCCACAATCGTCGCGCCGCCGAAGCGCAGGGTGAG
>JBBSII010000333.1:0-5503 GCA_038232175.1 Thermomicrobiales bacterium | reverse complement strand
TGTCGCGTGTGCTGCTCCGGCGCCCGCCGCGCCGCGCTACAAGTTTCCAGGCCCCTGTTTCTCCCCTGTCTCGTGTCCCGTCTCGTGGTGTCGGCGATTATCCGTCATTTCCTCGTCGAAGCCGAACGCCCGGCCGCGTGGTAGGTCGTCGGGATACGGCCGCAGTCGCGCTGCGCAGAATGGGCAGTACCGTACCGCCCAATAGCGCAGCTCCGGTAGCCCCGCGCCGACCGTCTCGGCGTCCGTCCCGTAGAGCAGCCAGCCCGTCGGGCCATTGACCGGCATTGCGAACGTCACATCGACGGCGCTGCGGAACTCGTCGCAGCACCATGCGACTTCATCATCCGTCATCGGCGGTCGGGCAGCGTGCATCTTACGCCTCGCGCCGCGACGCGATAGCGCCGGTTCGCTCGATGCCCGTCGGCGTGATGCCGAACAGGGCGGCGGCATTGCCGCCCATGACGCTGGAGCGCGTCTCCGCGTCCGGGAACGCCGCTGCGACGCGCTCCATGGCGTCGTGGTCCGCGAGCGGCCAGTGTGAGCCGAAGACGATATGCTCAACGCCGCCGGAGAGCCGGATGACATTGCCCACGTCCGCCGGTCGCGCTGCGGCTTCGAGGGGGTGCGTGCCGAGCCAGACTTGCCGACGCAGATAGGCGCTGACGCGGTCGGTGTAATAGGGGATGTCGCGGCGGTTTTCGTTGTACTCCTTGTCCATCCGCAAGACGATATGCGCGAACCACGAGATGCCCGCTTCGAGGAAGAGCGCGCGGAGCATAGGGAAGCGCGCGAAGACGCCCGTGCCCGTCATCGAGACGAGATTTGCCATCGCGGCGAGCGGGTGGCTCATCGCCTGCTGCTCGAAGACGCTCGCGAACTGCGTTCCCCGGTTCGGCGAGCCGGGCAGCAGCAAGTCGCCGCCCGCGTGGAGGATGACCGGGAGGTTCGCATCCGTCGCGGCGGCATAGACGGCGTCGTAGCGCCGGTCGCCCCAGAGCGGGTCAACACCGCCCATCGGCAGGAGCACCCCTGCGACCCAGGGATGCCCTGCCGCGCGCGTAATCTCGCGTGCTGCGTCCTCCGGGTCCTGCGGCGCGGCGATGATCGCGCCGTGGATGCGCCCCTCGTGGCCCAGCCATTTCGCGTCGAGCCAGCGATTGTAGGCACGGGTGAGCGCGGCGGCATAGGCGGCGGTCGGTAATGCGCCGAGTTTCAGGAGCGGGCCGGGGAGCACGATGCTGGCGGAGATACCGACCGCGTCCATGTGCCCGATCAGATCGTGCGGCGTCCAGGCTGGTTCTGTGGTCTCCCGCGCGCTGCCAAGCCACGGGTGGAGCGACCCACTCAATGACCACGGAGGGTTCGGCGCGGGTTCCCCGACGACACGCCGCCAGGGCAGATCGGTGTACGGCGCGAGGTCTTCGGGTCGTTCCGCGAGATGGAGGTCTACGTCGATTATCCGCAGCATCGGGTCGCTCATTTCACACATACACCTTGACGATGCCCGCTTCGATCTTCACCGGGTAGCGGCGTAGTTTGACGCGCGGATAGGCGAGGCACTGCCCGGTCGGGATGTCGAACTCCAGTGAATGCCACGGGCAGATGACGATTCGCCCCTCGTGCTCCCAGCGCGGCTGCCAGTCGGCGTCGCGCGAGGTCGCCAGCGTGCCGCTCACTTTACCGGTGCAGAGCGGTCCCCATTGATGGAAGCAGAGGTTCGGCAGGGCGTAATATTCGCCCGCGACATTGAAGACGCCGATCTCCACGCCCCGCGCCGTGATGACACGCACGCTGCCCGGTGTCAGTTCGTCCATCCTGCCGACCTCATATGGCGTTGCCATCCGCTATCGCTCCACCGCGACCGGACGCGGCACGCGCTGTGCGGCCTCCGGCATCGAGATATTGAGGGCGCGCAGGGCGTTGCCGCCCATGATCTGCCGCTTCACCTCAGGTGAGACCGGAATGTCGTAGACCTTCTTCGGGTGGTCGAAGTCGTGATGCGGGTAATCGGATGCGAAGAGTACGCTCTCCTCGCCGCCAATCAGGCGGATGACGTCCGCCATGTCCGCGAGCGATTCGGGCTCCTCGATTGGTTGCGTCGCGAAGAACATCCGCTGGATGTACGCACTCGGCGGCTCGGTTAGCAATGAAAGGTCATCGCGGTAATGCTCCCATGCCCAATCGAGCCGGTGCATCATGTGGAGCACCCACGAAATGCCCGCCTCGATGAAGATCATCCGCAGGCGCGGGAAGCGCACCGGCACGCCCGTGCTGAGCAGGTTTGCCAGCGAGGCCATCAGCGCGACATTGTGGCTGTAGGTGTGCTGCGAGAACCAGGTGTCGAACTGGCTGAGATTGTAGGGGAGGACGGGCATCAAGAGCGAGCCGCCCGCGTGGTACATCACGGCGATGTCGTGCGCCTGCGCCGCCTCGTAGATCGGGTCATAGCGCCGGTCGCCCCAGCGTGGGTTGACGCCCGAGGTCGGCAGCGCGATGCCGACGACGCGCCCGTGCATCGCGTATCGTTCGATCTCGCGTGCGGTTCCCTCCGGGTCCTGCGGCGCGGCGACGATGCCGCCGTAGAAGCCGCGCTCCGTCGTCAGGTAACGGTCGACGATCCAGCGGTTGTAGGCGCGGGCGACGGCCATCGCGTAGTGTGGATCCGGTTGCCGGGCGAGCGCGAGACACATCTCCGGGAAGAGCACGGCGAGATCGATGGAGAGGGCGTCCAAGTCGGCGCGAAGCGTCGCGGGCGAGGTGGAGATTGGGCGGCGCGGCTCCCATTGGCCGGGGAAATTGGGGAACATCCGCAGCCCGCCGCCGAAGGGCGGTACCGGCTGGCGTTCCGCGATCACGCGCCGCCATGGTGCCTCGCAGTAGGCCGCGATCTCGTCCACATCTTCGAGGAGATGCACGTCGAGATCGACGATCGGGATGTCGTCCAGCCGCATCTTGCTTGGTACGCCGGTAGTAGGAATCCAGGTCGCCATCTGTCCCTCGCTTTCGCGTGTCAGCGGATTCCGACCGCGTCGGCGGTCTCGGCTCCGAGATTCGCCCCCGCTGCCAGCAATGTGCGCTGGAGGAGGGGAACCGGCACGTCGCCGGGGGCGACGCGATGCTCGACGGCGAGCGCCGCCGCCGTGCCCGCCGCCTGGCCCATCGCGAAGGCCGCCGGCATCACCCGCACCGCCGCGTGCGCCTCGTGCGTGGCGGAGAGGCAGCGGCCCGCGATCAGCATATTCGTCACGTTGACCGGCACGAGCGACCCGAAGGGAATCTCGTACGAATTGGCCGTCCGCCCTGCCTCGGAGAAGTAGCCGCCCGCCTCGGTCGGGCTATGAATGTCCATTGGGTAGGCGTAGCGGGCGATCACGTCCGCGAAGTGGCGGCCCGAGGAGAGGTCCTCGGCGGTCAGCGTGTACTTGCCCTGCATGTGGCGGGTCTCGCGCACACCGATCTGCGTCGCCGTGTCGAGCAGTGTCGCGTTCGCGAAGCCGGGCAGCCGCTCGCGGAAGAAGCGCATCAGGACATGAACCTGCTTGCGCCCCTCGATCTCGGCGCGGGTCAGGTCCTGCACATTCGTGCCGTCCACACCCTGAATGCGCGACGTGTTGACGCGCCAAACGCCGTGTTGGGGCGTGCGGTAGATGCCGACTCTCTCGCGGGGGATGGGGAACTCGCCGCGCTCTTTCGCCGCTTCGACGAGCGACGTGAAGAGGACACCGCGCTCCTCCGGGTGGGCGATGACATGTTCCTCGACCGCCGCGTCGTCCACATTGGCGACGCGGAAGAACATCGTCATCGGCTGCATCAGGCCGTCGCGCTCCCGCCCGACGGTGAAGGGGACGCCCGCCCGCGCCGCGACATCGGCATCCGCCGAGCAGTCGATAATCACCTCGGCGCGGAGCGCCTGCAAGCCGGACTTGTTGGCGACGATGATGCCGTCCACGCGGGTACCATCAACGATCGGCTGCACGAAGAAAGAGTGCAGGAGCAGGGTGCCACCCGCCTCCTGGATCATTTCCGCCGCGACGGTTTTCAGCGCCTCGGGGTCGAACGGCGTGACGTGATCGTGGCCGTGCAGATAGAAACCCGCCTCGGCGCTGCCCGCCCGCACGCGCTCCGGGTGGATCGCGCCGCCCATCGCCTCCATGCGCCGCACGATCTCATCGAAGATGCCTACCACCAGTTGCTCTTCGCCGTCATCGGAGAAGGAGGACATGAACGGCCCGACGAGGCTGGCCGTCGCGTTGCCGCCGAGGAAGCCGTACCGCTCGACGAGCGTCGTCCGCGCCCCAGTGCGCGCGGCGGCTATCGCGGCGGCGATCCCGGCAGGGCCCCCACCGACGACAAGCACATCGCATTCCTCCACGATGGGGACATCCAGATGCAGGGGAACCGTTTCCATCTCACTCCTCTTGCATGTTGCATGTAATCACTGCGCGCAGCGTACACACGGGCGCGTGGCGTGTCAAGAATCAGCTGTCTGCAACGCCGCAAGAAACCGCGCAAATCCGGTGGCGACGTGGTGATGCATCGTGTCAACAGCGCGCTGTGCGTCGTGCTGTGCGAGCGCATCGAGAATCGCCGTATGTTCGTCGTGATTGGCGTTGATGAGGCCGGTGCTGACATAGCGACGGCCGCGATACGGTTCCACCCGGTCCCACAAATCGGTGAGAATCGCGGCGGTGAGCGGGAGATTCGCCGCGTCATAGATGCCGATATGGAAGGCGCGCTCCGCCTTGCGGTATTCGGTGAGGTCGCCCGTAACGCTGAAATGCAGCAATCGCGTCTGAATCGCGCGCAGGGCATCGACGGCGTCATCGGTGACGTGCTCGGCGACCGCGCGCATGATGAGGTCTTCCAGAGCGTGCCGGATCGCGTACACCTCGCGGAGACTGGTCGCGTCGAGAGCGGCGACCACCGCCTCTTTGTGCGGCGTGACGATGACGAATCCCTCGCTCGCCAGTCGTTTCAGGGCGTTCGCGACCGTGATGCGGCTGACGCCGAGTTCGACCGAAAGTTGCGAGCCGACGAGTTTTATTCCTGGCACGAGGGCGCCACGGGTGATCGCCTCGCGGAGATGTTGGTAGGTCTGCTCCTCAAGTGTGCGGTGGCCGACCAGTGGCGTGAGCCGCATATGCGCACCGTCCATCGCAACCTCATACGTACGAATCCGAACCGGCATTGCATGGAGTATGCAATAGCGCAGTGCGCGTGTCGAGTCGGTCGAACCTCCAAGTCTCGTGATCCAATGATTCTGTCACCCCCCTGCGGGGAGCCGCGCCTCCACGGACGATTGGTCCCCAGTTTCGCCTCGTTGATCCGTGCGACCGGCAGGGGCGCGTTTCCCGCCGGTGATGTATCTGTTCAGGGTTGAGGGGAAACGAGAAGAGCGCGACAGGCGGTGAACGGGTTCTCGCCCCGCGTTCGCCAAGTGCCGAACAGCGAGGCGAGCGTCATCTTTGTCGCGCTGCCCGCTGCACTGCGCGTGCCACCGCTG
>JBBSII010000332.1:0-5509 GCA_038232175.1 Thermomicrobiales bacterium | reverse complement strand
TGATGCTCTCCGGCTGCACAACATCGAGCGACCACACCTACATATGGCCGAACAGCGCGCGGCTGGATGACCAGATCGAGGCGGCGACGGCGATGGGCGTCCGCTTCCACGCCGCGCGTGGCTCGATGTCCGTGGGAGAGTCCCAGGGCGGATTGCCGCCGGACCGCCTCTGCGAGGACGAGGCGGCGGTGCTCCACGACTCGCGCCGCCTGATCGAGCAGTACCACGACGACGCACGGTTCGCGATGCTGCAGATCGTCCTCGCGCCCTGCTCGCCCTTCTCCGTCTCGCCAGACCTGATGCGCGAGAGCATCGCCCTCGCCCGCGCCGCCAATGTCCACTCCCACACGCACCTCGCGGAGACGCGAGACGAGGCAACCTACTGCGCCGAGACCTTCGGCAGGACGCCCGTGGAACTGGCGGAAGACCTGCACTGGGTCGGGCCGGATGTCTGGCACGCGCACATGGTGCACCCCGGCGCGGACGAGATCGCGCGCCTCGGTCAGACCCGCACCGGCGTCGCGCACTGCCCGTCGTCGAACATGCGGCTCGCGTCCGGCGTCGCGCCGATCCGGCTGCTGCGGCAAGCGGGAGCGCGGGTCGGCCTCGGCGTGGACGGCTCCGCATCGAACGACAGCGGGCACCTGCTCAACGAGACGCGGCAGGCGATGCTCCTCGCGCGCGTCTCCGGCGACCCGGCGGCGATAACGGCGCGGGAGGCGTTACGCCTCGCGACCCGTGGCGGCGCAGCGGTGCTCGGGCGGGACGACATCGGGATGCTCGCACCCGGCATGGCGGCGGATGTGATCGGCTACCGTCTCGACACGCTCGCGATGGCGGGGGCAGCCGTCCACGACCCGCTCGCCGCGCTCATCTTCACCCAGCCGTCCGACGTCGATTTCAGCGTCATCAACGGGCAGGTACGCGTGCACGAGGGCAACCTGCTCCCGGTCGATCTCTCGCCCCTCATCGCCCGCCACAACGCCATCGCCCGCGCCCTCGTCCGCCACGAACTGCGATGAAAGACCATAGAGCCACAGAGTCACAGAGAACACAGAGGAAAGAGGAGGGGAAACAAGGTAATCCCACATTCATTACCTCGTCTTATTTCTCGTTTCCTTCTTCTCTGTGTGCTCCGTGCCTCTGTGGCTAAACATCTTCCCGCGTCGTGTAGAATAGCGTGATGAATGACGCCGCAACGGCGCGGCGGCAATCGTTTCTCATGTTTTGAAGGAGTGATGGGTGAGCGCAGCGATTGAGACGGCAACACGGGAAGCATCGCACCGCGCCTATCGCGGCTACACATCCTGTGGCGACCTGCGCGCGAACAACGCGGGTGAGCGCGCCACGGTGCGCGGCTGGGTCAACCGGCGGCGCGACCACGGCGGCCTGATCTTCATCGACCTGCGGGATCGCTACGGCATCACCCAATGCACGATCAACCCCGCGAACGCGCCGGAGGCGCACGCCATCGCGGAGGAGGCGCGCTCCGAGTACGTCCTCGAGGTGACGGGCGTGGTCGTCCGCCGCCCCGCCGGGGCCGAGAACCCGCACATCGCGACGGGCGAGATCGAACTACTCGTGGACAGCGTGAAAATCCTCAACGCCTCCAAGACGCCCCCCTTCGTCATCGCCGAGGGTGCGGAGCAGGGCGACGTGGACGAATCGCTCCGCCTCACCTACCGCTACCTCGACCTCCGCCGCCGCAGGATGACCGAGACGATCATCCTGCGGCACACGGTCACCAAGTTCATGCGCGACTGGCTCTCCGCGCGCGGCTTCCTGGAGATCGAGACGCCGATGCTCATTAAGGCGACGCCCGAGGGCGCGCGGGACTTCCTCGTGCCGAGCAGCGCTTACCCCGGCGAGTTCTACGCCCTGCCGCAGTCGCCGCAGCAGTTGAAGCAGATCCTGATGATCGCGGGGATGGACCGCTACTTCCAGATCGCCCGCTGCATGCGGGACGAGAACCAGCGCGCCGACCGCCAGTTGGAGTTCACGCAGCTCGATTTGGAGATGTCCTTCGTCTCGATGGAGGATGTGCTCAACCTCGCGGAGGACCTGTACACCGAACTGACCGAGACGGTGACGGATATGACGGTGATGCGAAAGCCGTGGCCGCGCCTCACCTACGCGGACAGCATGGAGCGGTACGGCAACGACAAGCCGGACCTCCGCTTCGGCATGGAACTGAAGGATGTCTCCGACCTCGTCGGGACGAGCGCCTTCGGCGTCTTCGCCAAGACGGTCGAGGGCGGCGGCGCGGTGCGCGGCATCTGCCTCCCCGGTCAGGGCACGATGACGCGCAAGGAGATCGACGCCCTGACCGCCCTCGCGCAGGGCTTCGGCGCGAAGGGGCTGGCTTACTTCATCGTCGAGGAGCAGGGGGGCGCGCCCGCCGCCCGCTCGCCCATCGCCAAGTTCTTCACGCCGGAGGAGCAGCGCGCCATCTTCGACCGCTTCGATGCCAAACCGGGCGACCTGATCGCCTTCGTCGCGGACGAGCGCACCCGCGCGGGCGACGTGCTCGCGCGCCTCAGGCAGCATTTCGGGCAGGCGCTCGGCCTCGCGGACCCGAAGGTGATGGCCTTCGCGTGGCTATTGGAGCAGCCCTTCGTCGAGTGGAACGCGGACGAGCACCGCTGGGACGCCGTCCACCACCCCTTCGTGATGCCCTTCGAGGAGGACATCCCGCTGATGGAGAGCGATCCCGCCGCGATGCGCGCGCAGCAATACGACCTCGTCGCGAACGGCTTTGAACTCGGCAGCGGCAGCATCCGCATCGCGCGGCGGGACTTGCAGGAGCGCGTCTTCCGCCTCCTGAACCTCGACGAGGAGGAGTTGCAGACAAAGTTCGGCGGCTTCCTGCGCGCCTTCGAGTACGGCGCGCCCCCGCACGGCGGCATCGCCCCCGGCATCGACCGCCTCATCATGCTCTACGTCAATGAGGAGAACATCCGCGAGGTGATCGCCTTCCCGAAGAATCAGGCATTCCAGGACCTGATGCTCGGTGCGCCCTCCACCGTCTCACGGCGGCAGTTGGACGACCTCCACATCGCCGTCGTCCCGCCGGAGAAGTAGACGCCGGCGGGGAATCCTAACCCCCGGCCCCTTCCCTCCGAGGGAAGGGGTAACTCACCTTGTTTGCCGTGCCTAACCCCGAACGCCTCGGTATCGAGGCGGCTCACTCCCCCTTCCCTCCGAGGGAAGGGCGGGTGCCCTCTGGGCGGCAGGGGGTTAGGGAATCCCCGGCATGACGACTTTGAATACGCCCTGATGCTCCGTCACGCACCGATGATTGAGCGGAAGCGCGTGTCGTCCTCGTAGGGGCCGACGATGGCGAGGTTGAGGCGTTCCGGCAGGAATAATTCGCCGGCGAGCGCCTGCACATCATCGATCGTCACAGCGTTGTAGTGGGCGACGACATCCTCCGGCGTCAGGATGTCGCCGAGGAGCAATTCCCGCATCCCGATCCACGATGCGACGGGCGCACTCCCCTCCAATCCCATCAGCAGACTGCCCGTCACGTAGCGGCGGGCGCGCTCGAACTCCGTCGGCGTGACGGGTTCGGTGCGCAGCCGCACGAGTTCGTCGAGGATGGCGCGGACGGTGTGCTCGGCGCGGTCGGGGTCCACCCCCGCGTAGATCGTCCCCCAGCCAACATCGACGAGCGTCGGGAAGTACGAGCCGACATTGTACGCGAGACCGAGGTCCTCCCGGATGCGCATGAAGAGGCGGCTGCTCATCGTGCCGCCGAGGATGATGTGCAGGAGGTATTGGGCGTACTTGCGCGGGTCGGAGTAAGAGATGCCCTGCACCGCCAAACTGAGATTCGCCTGCTCGATCTCCCGCCCGACGAGCGCGACGCGCGGCTCAGTCTGCGGCGTTGGCACGAACGGCGTCACCGCAACGTCGCGCCCGCTGGGGAGATCACCGAACGCGGCGTCCGCCAGCGCGACGACGGCGTGATGCTCCACCTTGCCCGCCGCCGAGATGACGAGGCGTTCCGGCGCGTAGCGCGTGGCGAGAAAGCCCGTCAGCGTGTCGTGATCCAACTGTGCGACGGTCTCCTCGAAGCCCGCGATCGGTCGCCCGACCGCCGCGTCGCCCCAGAGAACACGGTCGATCAGCTCGCCGACCACCTCATCGGGGATGTCGTTGATGCCGCGAATTTCCTCCGTGATGACCTCGCGCTCCTTCTCAATATCGTCGTCGCGGAAGAGGGAGCCGCGCAGCATGTCCGCCAGCACATCGAACCCGACATGGAGCGAGTCGTGCGGCACGCGGACGGAGTACGAGGTCGTCTCGCGGCTCGTGCCCGCATCGATGTTACCACCGAGGCCCTCGATCTCCTCGGTGATCGCGCTCGAATGCGGGCGACGCGGCGTCCCCTTGAAGAGCATGTGCTCGATGAAGTGCGCGACGCCCGCCTCGGCGTCCGACTCATCGCGCGAGCCGACGCGGTAGTTGAAGTGGAGCGTCGCCGAGCGCACGTGCTCCATGCTGCTCGTGACGACGCGGACGCCGTTTGGGAGCGTCGTTTTCTGATACATCTGGTCGCTATTGCTGTTCAATGGAGTTCCTCAAGGTAGGCATGAACGAGGCGGAGCGCCGCCTCAGCGGATGCGATGATGTTCGGCAGGCGCTCCCCGTCCCAGAGGTGGCGCTGGCATCGCTCGACGCCCTCCGCCGCGAGCGCGATGTACACGAGGCCGACGGGCTTGGTCGGCGTCGCGCCCGTGGGGCCGGCGATCCCGGTGCTCGCGATGCCGATGTCCGTGCCCAATTTGCGGCGGACACCGCGCGCCATCGCGAGCGCGACATCGACGCTGACCGCGCCGTGGCGCTCCAGCATCAGCGTGGGGACGCCGAGCAGGCGGTGCTTGGCCGCGTTGGAGTAGGAGACGATCCCGCCCTCGAAGTACGCGCTGCTGCCGCTCACGCCCGTGATCCGCGCCGCGATCAGGCCACCAGTGCACGACTCCGCCGTTGCGATCGTGCGCCCGTGCCGCGCGAGGAGTGCGCCGATACCAGCATCAATCGCTGCGTTCTCCGTGTCGATCGCATCCGGTGTCGATACATGCGCATACAGGGCGTTCATCGTGTCCATAGCGGCGCAGTATAGCACCCGCATCCCGGCGGTGCGGAGAAACCCGGGACCAAACCGGGGAGAACCGCATCTGCCCAGAGGGCACCCGGCAGAGGACGCAGAGGAATACAAAAAGAAGATGAGAACGCATCCCCTCAATTCTCTTCTCCCTCTGCGCCTCTGCGGTTCTCCCCGGTTTGTCGTCCCTCGCTACTCCTTACTCTGTCAATGGCACAGGTCATTATTGTCAAGGAGAGCGGCGTCTGGTACCCTCCTTGTGTTGACGCACATGTGTTCAAATCCTCGCGTGCGGGTGCGGTGTCAGAAAGGGAATCGGGTTGACTGGCGTTCGTCTCCGCGCCACCGTCGCGCTCATCTTCCTCTTCCTCTCCACGTTCTTCTCTCCCATCGCCATCAACT
>JBBSII010000331.1:0-5521 GCA_038232175.1 Thermomicrobiales bacterium | reverse complement strand
GTGGCTGCGTCGGGCGCGGGCAGATAGACCACCCGCAGTCGGGTCTCGCCTGGCGACCCGGCGATCTCCGTCACCGAACAAAGGTCGGCGTAGTCCGCGCCACGAATGGCGTCGAGGGTGAGGGGCCTCCCGCGTAGCGCCACGCGCAAGATGGTGATCGGGTCGCCGTGACTGACGGCGACGATGCAGCCACCCGGATGCCGCTGCGGAGCGCGCGTGATGAACCGCAGCATCCGCGCGCCAATATCCTCGATTGACTCGTCGTCCGGGGCGCGGCGGTCGTCGTAGGTGCTGAAGCCAGGCTTGAACTGGGTGAAGGGGGTGCCCTGCCAGGTACTACGGACCTCGTGCAACAGGGCGGACACATGCCGCCCGGCCGCTAGATGGTGGCCCGCAATCGCCGCGGCGGTCTGCCGGGCGCGCAGGAGCGGGCTGCTGTAGATCGCCGTGACGGGCCGGTCCGCCAACAAGGCCGCCAGACGCTCGGCCTGCTGCCGACCCGCATGGCTGAGCCGGAAGCCGGGGAGCCGCCCGTAGAGTACCTGCCGGGGGTTCTCGACCGCGGCGTGCCGGACAAGCAGAAGGGTCGTCACCGCGCTTCCAGGCCGTTCAGACAAGTGCGGGTCGTGAAGCTCGCTCCTCATAGCATTGCCGCCTCCTTCTCGTCTTTGGACGTCGTGTAGCGGTCCTCGGGAGGAGCGCTGGTGGCCTGCCCTCTGGGCGAACTGGCCTCCCGGGATGTCGCCGTACGATCCCCGCCACGTCGCGGCCATAGTGGCGGCTCACGGGAAGCAGAGACGCCGCTGCGTGCTATCCGGCGCAGGATGAAGAAGCCGCAACGCAGACGATGACGACAAGAAGGATCTGCCTGAGCAGGTACCTGGTTGCACCGCCCTGCCAACACGTGACACGGACTGACTGCATTCTATATTTAAGCCGTCTCGGTGTCATGATGATGCTCGTGTTGTCGGTGTGTCCGGTTGGCAGCCATATCTGGGTCTTGTAACAGCCCCTACAGCGTCACTTTGCTGAATCTCGCGTTACCCTTCTCTGCCAAGCAGAGGAGTAACGATGGAAGAGTACGGAATTGATGCGACGGTTTCCCTCGCTGAACCCTGGCGCGTAATACGCCTGACGCGCCAGAGAGCACCTCTTAGCTGCCGCGCGCACGAAGAGGGGCGCGAGCGCTGGCTCCCGGCGGATTTCCTGCCCACCTTCGCCCACGCCGTGATTGATGCGGGCGCGGACATCATGGTCGGCCACGGGCCGCATCTGCTGCGCGGGTTGGAGTTCTACAAGGGCAAGCCGATCTTCTACTCGCTCGGCAACTTCATCTTCGAGCACGAGACGCTGGAACGGATGGCTGCCGACGACTACGACACCCTGAAGCGACCCGACGTGGACGCCGGGCCAAGTCTTGCACGATCTCCACCGGGATCTGGAGCAGTCCTTCCCCGCCGACGACCGCTACTGGGAGACCGCGCTGCCGATCTGCGAGTTCGAGGGCGAGCAGGTCCGCGCAATCGCGCTCTACCCGCTCACGCTGGGCTTTCGACGGCCGATCTGGGAGCGCGGCATCCCGCGCCTCGCCTCGGGCGAGCAGGCGGATGCGACGCTGCGACGCTTCGCCGACCTCTCCGCACCCTTCGGCACCGAAATCGCCATCGCGGACGGCGTCGGCCATGTCCGCATCCCCGGATGACGCGCATGGTGGGGCGCATTCGTTCTCATGTTCCAGAGGGAATGCCCTCCTGCCCCGACGCGGGAAGGGGGCTCGGGGATGAGGCTTTCTCAATTGCCTTGATGCCCGCGCCGAGTCGGTCGGGTGCTTCTTCGGCGTTGTAGAAGCCTGGGACGACCCGGAGCGCGTTCAGGTTGTTGATGTACTCGTGGTCACCCGACGAAACGGACAAAATCGCACGCCAAGGCTGCGGCGCCGAGGAATATGATCGACGGAGCACGGCGGTCCGTCCAGTTGGGGCTACCCAAAGTTGACAGATTCCTGCACGCTGCTCGTCGCCCCGTTAGACGCGACAGCCTTAGCGTACAATATTTCCCCGGGTCGCGACGAGAAACCGCTGCACTCGTTATCGGTGGAGCGTGCGCGGTTCATCCCCGCTGCGCTCCCCTCACCGGGCGGTTTGGCAACTGCGCACGTCCGCTTGTCACTGCGCGTATGATGTGATAAGGTTTCCGTATAGATACAAGGTGCGGTCTGTACAGTGAAATACCGAAGTAGTGGCAACGTGATGATCGCGGCGCACGCGAGCGCGAACGCGAGCGGTATACCGAGAGGAAAAGGAGCAGGGGATGCGCAAGAGACTTCCAGTATGGCTGAGTATCGTCTCGCTGTGCGCGGCCCTGGTGTTGCCCGCGCTCGCCCTTGAGCAGGGCGTCCAGGCAGCGCCGGGCGATCACGGGCGGCCCGACGTCCAACCGGCGGTCCATCAGGATGTTTCCCCGCCCTTGCGCGATCAGCCCGCGACGCAGCCGCGGACGGATACACCGCGCGAGCGACCGCTCCGCCTGATCCCCTCCAGCGGCTCCAATCCCAACACCCCGGATCCGGCGCTCCAGGCGTCGGGGACCGGCCCCGCAGTGGCCACAACCGGCGGGCTCAACTTTCCGGGCGTCGGCAACGGCGACTATGGCTTCGCGCCGAACGCCGCCCCTCCCGACACCAACGGCGCGGTGGGTGCCACGCAGTACGTCCAGTGGGTCAACGAGTCGTTCGCGGTGTTCAACAAGTCTACGGACGCACTGGCCTACGGCCCAACGGCGGGCAACACGCTCTGGGCGGGATTCGGCGGCGGTTGCGAAGCGAACAACGACGGCGATCCGATCGCCCAGTATGACAAGGCGGCCGGTCGCTGGGTGCTGACGCAGTTCTCCGTCACGAACCCTTCGACCTACGGCTACCTCCAATGTGTCGCCGTCTCGACGACGAGCGACGCGACCGGCACGTACAATCGGTACGCCTTCTCGTACGGCGGGACCCAGTTCAACGACTACCCCAAGCTCGGCGTCTGGCCGGACGGCTACTACGTCACCTACAACATCTTCAACAACGGATCGACCTTCGCCGGGGCGAAAGCCTGCGCCTTCGATCGCAACAAGATGCTCGCCGGTACGGCCGCGACGCAGCAGTGCTACCAACTCGGCACGAACTACGGCGGCCTCTTGCCGTCGGACCTCGATGGCGCGACCGCCCCGCCCGCCGGCTCGCCCAACTTCCTCCTCAACTTCGGCAGCAACGCGCTCAATCTGTGGAAGTTCCACGTCGACTGGGCGAACGCCACCAACACGACGTTCACCGGGCCGACCGGCATCCCGGTCGCGGCCTTCAGCGCCGCGTGCAATGGCGGCGGGAACTGCATCCCGCAACCCGGCACGAGCCAGAAGCTCGATTCCCTGGCCGACCGCCTGATGTATCGCCTCGCCTATCGCCACTTCGCGGACGGCCACGAATCGCTCGTCGTCAACCACTCCGTCACGGTAGCGGGGAGCAACCGGCGCAACAGCTCCACCGGCGTCCGGTGGTACGAGTTGCGCGCCCCCAATGGCACGCCGACTGTCTACCAGCAGGGGACCTACGCGCCCGACACGACGTCGCGCTGGATGGGCAGCATCGCCATGGACAAGCAGGGCAACATGGCCCTCGGCTATAGCGCGTCGAGCGGCGGTGTCTATCCGAGTCTCCGCTATACCGGGCGGCTATCAGGTGATACGCTGGGCGCGATGCAGGGCGAAACTTTTCTTCAGATCGGTGGCGGCGCGCAACTGCCGAATCTGAGCCGGTGGGGCGACTACAGCAGCATGACCGTCGACCCCGTCGACGACTGCACCTTCTGGTATACGACCGAATACTTGAAGAGCAGCGGCACCTTCAACTGGAGCACGCGCATCGCGTCCTTCAAGTTCCCGGGCTGCGTATAGGTAGCGGTGGGATCCGCTGCGCAATCGCCTGAGGTGACGATCGGGAACGATGGCGCACTCGATGGGAGGGACGCGCGGCGTAGTGCCCGTTCGACGTTCCTATCGCCGTGCCGGCCATACAGGGTGGCGACCGTGGCACGTTCGTACGGTTGGTAGTGGTAGAGCGAATCGTCTCGACGAGAAGGAAACACGCATAGCACGACTCGGGGGATGGCGAAAACGGGTACGGCGATCGTCGCCACGCTCGCGATGATGGCCACGCTCGCCGCGAGCGTGGCGGCACAGGGTATCTACACGAGCGGCTACACCGGCTACGATATCTCCTACCCGCAATGCGGCGGCACCTACTCGACACTCGGAGGCCAGTTCGGGGTCGTGGGCGTGACGAGCGGCCACGCTTTCCGGCACAACACCTGCTTCGCCGACGAGTACCGCTGGGCGTCCGGTAAGGCGATTCCGGCCTCTATCTACATGAACCTCATGGACTGCGTCTGTATGTTAGGGTGCAGGGGAAGGGGGTTTGACTCAGGACTACGTTGCGCGGTGACGCTCGCATGTGAGCTGTCGCCCCCTTCGCTTCAGGCACCTGGTGGCAGACTCGACGGAAGCGTGTGGACCTCTCCATACAGACCTGTCGCCCCAACGTGCCGATCAGTAGGCAGCGAACGGAGGAAGGCGGCATGTACATCGGTGTGGATACCCATAAGAAAGCACATGTCCTCGTCGCCATCGACGACCAGGGCCAAACCGGCGGCACGCACACGATGGCCAATACGCCATCGGGATGGGCGGGGGCGCTCCGTTGGGCGCGCGACCTCGACGCTGCGTGCATCTGGGGGATCGAGAACAGCGGCTCGCTCGGCAAGGGCTTTGCCCAGTTCCTGCTCGTCCATGGCGAAGCCGCTGTCCACGAGATCGTCCCGCATCGCACGGCGCAATATCGCAAGCGCGGGCGCAGCCAGGATAAGACCGATCATACCGACGCCCTGGCGATGGCGCGCTTGCTGCGCGCGGAAATCGAGTTCCTGCCGAGCGTCCAGCACGATGATGTGAGCACCGAGTTGCGCCTGTTGAGCGATCATCGCGATAACCTGATCGCGGAGCGGACGCGGCTGATCAACCAGTTGCACGCGCAGATGCTGCAGATCGATCCTTGCTACGAGGAGAAAAGTGGCACCCTGACTAGTGTCGCCGGGGTGCGTTACTGTGGCGATCTCGAAGCACTGCACGCCGATGGGGTCCTGCAGACGCACCTGTTGATCGTGCGCCAACTCGTCGGTCAGATTCTCCAGTTGGCGGCGGCCATCGAAACGGTCGAAACCGCGCTCAAGCAGCGGGTAGAAGCGACGGAGACAGCGCTTGTGCAGCTATGCGGCGTTGGCACGATCGTCGCAGCGCGGTTGATCGGGGAACTCGGCTCTGTACCGCGCGTGCATTCGGCGGCGGCCCTCGCCGCCCTCGCGGGGATCGCGCCGGTGGCGGTCTCCTCGGGTGGGAAAGGTGGGCATCGGCTGAACCGGGGCGGGAACCGGCGATTGAACAGAGCGTTCCATATGATCGCGCTGAGCCAACTGCGCTGCGAGCC
>JBBSII010000330.1:0-5550 GCA_038232175.1 Thermomicrobiales bacterium | reverse complement strand
CTGGCGCTGCCGGACGATGTGCCCGCTGTCGAGTACATGCTGCTCAATGACCAGAAGATCAGCACGAGTCGCGGCATCGTCATCACCCTGCCAGATTATCTCAGCCGGTACGACCCCGATCCATTGCGCTACTTCGTGATCGCCAGTGCGCCCGAGGCGCGCGACACGAGTTTCACCTGGTCCGAGTTCTTCCGCCGAAACAACGACGAACTGGTCGCCACCTACGGCAACCTCGTCAACCGCGTGCTCGCACTGACGCAACGCTACTGCGGCGGCGCCGTGCCCACGCCCAGTACGCTCGACGCGAACGACAGCGCGATGCTCGATCGCGCCCGCGCCGCCTTCGATTCGGTCGGCACCGCCATCGAGGGCGTGCACCTGAAGGACGCCCTCAATAGTGTGATGAATCTGGCAGCAGAGTTCAATCGGTATCTCGAACGCACCAAGCCGTGGGAGACGGGGAAGACCGACCCGGAGCGCACCAGCACGACGCTGTACATCGCGCTGCAAGGGCTGAATGCGCTGCGTGTGCTCACGACACCCTTCCTGCCGTTCTCGGCGCAAAAACTGCACGTGCTCCTCGGCTATGAGGGGGGGGAGCCGAACGGCATGAATGGCGGCGTCGGTGACGCACCGTGGGAGTATACGGACCTCCCCGCCGGTCGCGCGCTCCCGAAACCCGCGCCGCTCTTCAAGAAACTGGATGACACGCAACGCGAAGCGGAGGTCGAGCGACTTCGCGAGCGATTCGGCGCGTGACGTTGCGACGTCTCATCGTGTGGTAGCCGGGCGTCCTCTGGGCAGGCTTTCCAGCCTGCGAGCGGGACGCAGGCTGGAAAGCCTGCGCTACCAATGCTCATCAACCGGCCGACTTCTCGCCGCATCCCCGCATCGTTGGTTTCCGATGAGCCGTCATGCTACACTCGAACCAGACGGACGGAGGAGGCAAGGAGGCTGGGGGAATGGGAATCGCCGTGTCAGAGGATGGCCCGCAAACGGAGCAACGCACGCAACCACGCGTCTTCAGCGGCGCGCGCCCGACCGGTCGGCAGCATATCGGCAACTACCTCGGCGCGATCCAGAACTACGTCGCATTACAGGAGAGCGCGGAGTGCTACTACTGCATCGTCGATTACCACGCCCTGACGACGCTGGAGCAGACCGAGGCCATCGCGCGGAATACGCGCGATATGGTGCTCGACTGGCTCGCGGCGGGGATTGACCCGTCGCGCTCCGTCATCTTCGCCCAATCGGACGTGCCGGAGATCACCGAACTGCACATGCTCCTCTCGATGATCGTGCCGCTCGCGTGGCTGATGCGCGCGCCCGCCTACCGCGAGGAGGCGGAGGAACACCCGGAGCACGCGAACTACGGCCTGCTCGGCTACCCGGTGCTGATGGCGTCGGATATCCTGCTCTACAAGGCGACGACGGTTCCAGTTGGCGAGGATCAGTTGCCGCACCTCGAACTGACCCGTGAGATCGCGCGCCGGTTCAACAACCGGTTTGGCGCGACCTTCCCCGTGCCGGAGGCGCGGCTCACCACCACCCCGCGCGTGATGGGCATCGACGGTGTGCGGAAGATGTCGAAGTCGCTGGACAATCACATTGAACTCGCGGACACCCCGGAGGACCTGCGGATGCGCGTCCTCAGCATGGTGACCGATCCGCAGCGACGGTATCGCACCGATCCGGGGCGACCGGAGGTCTGCAATGTCTACAGCCTGCACACGCACTACTCGACCGAGGAGGAGCAGGCGGCGGTGTATACCCGCTGCACGAACGCCCTCCAAGGCTGTGTCGAGTGCAAAGAGTGGTTGGCGGCGAACCTGAACACCGCGCTCGCCCCGTTCCGCGAGCGACGCGCCGACTATGCCGCCCATTCGGCGCGCGTCGATGAAATTCTCGGTGACGGCGCGGCGCGCGCACGCCGCATCGCCGGTGAGACGGTGCGCGAGGTGCGCGCGCGCATGGGACTTCGCCCGACCAAACGCTGAGGGGTGGCCGGGATCGCAGGCTGAAACCTACGCCACCGGACATCCGGACATAAATGGGTGCAAGCCCGCCATCACCGGGAAAATCGAGTTATGTCCGGATGTCAGACGCCACCCGTTGCACAGGCTTTCCGGCCTGTGTATCGTCATTGGATGAAGAGGCGATTGCAAACCCTTCCCCTCCCCTCTCTATCGCCGCCGTGAACCCGATGTGTCGAAGCCTTTGGGCGATGGAGAGAGGCCGGTGATGAGGATTTACTTTGCGCGGCTGTTCGCCTGCCGTTTGGCGTATTGATGCACGAGTGTCGTGACGACCCGGTTCGCGGTCACATCGACGCCATGCCGTTCACCGAGCCGGACGATCGAGCCGTTAATCGCGTCGATCTCGGTGCGCCGTCCGTTATCGAGGTCTTCGAGCATCGATGACCGCTCGGCGCGCGTCGCCTCCGCCACGGCGCGCACGAAATCGACGGGATCGCGGGGCGGGGCGGGGATGCCCTCGGATCGCATCACGGATGCGGCTTCGCCCACCAACCGCCGCACGAGCGCCGCGAGTTCCGGATCGTCGAAGAGCGCGCCGTTGGTATTGCCGGTGAGCGCGGTCAACGCATTGATGCCGACATTGACGAGCAATTTCTGCCAGACATGCTCGGAGATATGCCGTGTCGTGCGCGTCGCGATGCCCGCCGCCGAGAAACACGCGGCGATCGCTTCGAGTTCGGGCGTGCGTTGCCCATTGCGTAGCCCGATGATTGTCGGGCCACCGACGCGATGCCGGATCGTCGTGGGGCCGAGCGCGGTCGCGCCATGCGCCGTCACGCCGAGAGCGATGTGGACGCGCCTGCCGAGCGACCGCGTGATCGCCTCCTCATTGCCGATGCCATTCTGGAGCGAGAGCACCATCGCACCGGCCGGGATGCGCCCGGCGAACGGGCGCAACGCATCGGTCGTGAACGGCGTCTTGACGAAGAGGACGAACAAATCCGCCGACAGGGCGTTCCCAACACCCGTCGTCGCGGTCGGCCGCACGGTGATCTTCGGCCCTTCGGGTTCTTCGATGGTTAAGCCGCGACGTTGCAGCGCCGCGACATGATCCGCGCGGACATCGACGAGCGTGACGACGTTGCCCGCGCGCTGGAGCAGCCCGCCAAACAGACTGCCCATCGCCCCGGCGCCGATCACCGTCACTTGCATCGATGCACACCCTCCGTCATGGTGGTGGCGGGCTTCAGCCCGCCACAGAGAGTCAGGCTAAAGCCCGCCACTACCGGGAACACCGAGACGATCACTTGGGAATGGTCGTGTATTTCGTGTAGATCGCCCGCGTGATCGGCGCGGCGTTCGCGCTTCCTTCGCCACCCGCCTCGATCATCACGACCCCGGCAATCTCCGGGTTCTGTGCGGGGAAATACGACGCGAACCACGAGTGCGGGTCCTTCGCCTGCTCGGCGGTGCCTGTCTTCCCCGCGACCGTCGGGCTGAAGCCAGTGAACACGGCGGTTGCCGTCCCGGTCGCGGTGGTCGTCACCTGCTGCAATGCCTGTTGAATGACGGCGAGGCGTTCGGGCGAGGTCGGGAGTTTGCCCTTCTCAACTGGGGGATAATCCTTCACGACCGCGCCGTCCACCGAGAGGATGCGAGAGACGAGCCGTGGTTGCCAGATCGTCCCGCCGTTCGCGATGCTGTTGTAGATATTCGCCATCTGGAGCGGCGTCACGAGCAGGTAGCCCTGCCCGATCGAGAGGTTGATCGCGTCGCCCGTGGACCAGCCATCGTTCTGCGTGTCCCGCTTCCACTTCGGGTCGGGGACGACGCCCGACGCTTCCGGCACGCCCTGAATGCCGGTCTGCTGGCCGAGGCCGAACTGCCGCGCATAGGTGGGCAGGATGTAGGCGTCCATATCGTCAAGTTTCTTCCCGACGGTGTAGAAGACGACATCGCACGACTGCACAAGGCCTTCCTTGTACGTCACGGTGTGCCGCGCGGGGTTCCAGTCGCGGTAGACATTGCTGCCGAGATCGAATGAGCCGCCACACGGGAGCGTCTGATCCGCCGTGAATCCGCCCTTCTCAAACCCGGCGGTCATCGTCACCACCTTGAAGATCGAACCCGAAGGGTAGGTGGCCTGCGTCGCGCGGTCGAGTTGCGGGCGCAACTGCTCGTTCTTGAGGTAGGCCAGTTCATCCTTTGTCGCACCGAGGACGAAGATGTTGGGGTCGAATGTCGGGTGGCTTGCGAGGGCGAGGACATTGCCGGTCTTTGGTTCGAGCATCACGACGCTGCCAACCTTGTCCCCCAGCGAATCCTCCGCCGCCTTCTGAATGTCAACATCAATCGTCGTCGCGACATCGAGCGATTCCGCCTTCGCGCGCGACGCGATGGTGGAGCGAATTGATTGTGTGTCTGGGTCAATGACGGCGAGTTTACCGCCGCGTTTGCCGGCCAGTTGCTCCTCGGCCCACGCCTCGATCCCGGACTGACCGATCAGGTCGCCTGAACGATACCCCTTCGGGGCGAATACCTTCAGTTGGTCGGCGCTGATCTCCGCAATATACCCGATCGCGTGGGCGGCGAGCGTCCCGTACGGGTACGTGCGCGCTGAGTGAACGTGCACCTCGACGCCGGGAATCGCGTTCAGTTGGTTGATCGTATCTTCCGGTGTACCATTCGGGAGGTTGCGAACGAGCATGAACCACGTTGGCTGCCCGCTCTCATACGCCTTCTTGATCGTTGCTTGATCCATCTTGAGCAGGGCGCTGACGCGGCTGAGCAAGTCCGCCTCGTTGGTGATTTTCCCCGGCACGACGCCAACTTGCTTTATCAGCCCCTCGACGGCGAGCGGGCGACCCTTGCGGTCGAGAATGCGCCCGCGGATGGGATCGTCGGCGAAAAAGCGCACGCGACCATTGCCGTCCAGTTCGCGAAAAATGAGCGACGGTGTCCACTCCACGCGCCAGTACGGGCCATCCTGCGCGAGGGGGATGACATTCTCCTGTGTGAAATTGCCGACGAGCGTCGAGGTGAACGTCGCCTTCACGCGGAACTGCGACGTGCCCGGTTCCTGTCCGAGCAATTGAACCTGCACCGCAGTGATCCCCGATTCCGCGATGATTGCCTCGTAGCGCTCCTGAAATGCATCCATCGGGATGGCGGACTGGGCGCGGGTGGAGATCGTGCGGTACATCGTCTTGTAATCTGCGGCGTTCCACGCCTGCACGTACGTATCGGCGGCGGACTTGGGGTCGCTGAGGGCATTCGGCCCGACGGAGATCGTGCTCGCCGCGACCTGCACCGGCGGTGCGGCGGACGCAGCGCCCGGAGCGGGCGTCGCGCTTGTCGCGCTCGTCGCTGAGGCACTGGTGGCGACGGTCGCTTTCAGGTCCTGAACCGCGTTGCTTGATCCTCTCCCATGCAGCGCCCAGACGACCCAGGAGCCGCTTCCAATGAGTGCGATGACAAGGAAGACGGCGAGAAACTTCGGCCAGACCGGCGGGCGTGTCCGGGAGGAGTATGGGGAATAGTAACGCAACGAAATCTCCTGACCGCCATAAGGCAT
>JBBSII010000329.1:0-5554 GCA_038232175.1 Thermomicrobiales bacterium | reverse complement strand
GTCACAAGTCCCTGACCCATCGAGACGACGATGCCGGGGTCGATTTCGGACGCGGATTCGTCGTCCTGGATTTCCACTATCGAGGCTGCGGAAGTCTCTTCGCTCTCCATGCTAAGATTGTACCAAATTTCCGTCCGGTCGCGCGGTTACGCACCGCGTCGTGTCTGATTATGACATGTGTACGGACAGTACGTACTTGACAATTCATTGACAGTTCAGCCCCGCGCCGCCTACAATGGCGTGAGCGGTCCGTCACAAGGAGTGATGCACGATGCAACCGATGGACAGCGAAACGATCCGTCAAACCTTCGTCGACTACTTTGTCCGCCACGGGCACATGCAGTTGCCGAGCGCCTCGCTCATCCCATCGAGCGACACGGGGTCGCTCCTCACCATCGCGGGGATGCAGCAGATCACGCCCTTCTTCCTCGGCCTCGATGAGCCGCCAAGCCCCCGCCTCGTCACGGTGCAGAAGTGCTTCCGCACCGGCGACATTGATGAGGTCGGCGATGAGAGCCACGGGACTTTTCTGGAGATGCTCGGCAACTTCTCGGTCGGCGACTATTTCAAGCATGACGCCATCCACTTCGCGTGGGACCTGCTGACGAATGGCTACGGCATCGACCCCGAGCGGATGTATCCGACGATCTTTCCCGAGGATGACGAGGCGCGCGCGCTCTGGCGCGACGAGATTGGCATTCCGGAAAGTCGCATCGTCATCACCGCGAATGCGCGCGAGGACAACTGGTGGTCGCCGGGGCCGACCGGCCCGAACGGCCCGTCCTCCGAAATCCACATGGATCGCGGGCGTCAGTACGGCAAAGATTACCCGGAGGGGCAACCCGGCGAGGATGTCCGCTTCCTCGAAGTCTGGAACCTCGTCTTCATGCAGTTCTCGCGCAGCGCCGATGGCACGAACACGCCACTCGTGCGCAATAATATCGACACCGGCATGGGATTCGAGCGGATCGTACTCATTCTGCAGGACGTGCCCACAGTCTACGAGACGGACCTGCACACGCCGATCATCGCGACAGCGGCGGGGATTGCGCATGTCATCTATGGCCGCGACGCGAAGATCGACCGCGCGCTCCGCATCATCTCCGACCACAGCCGCGGGGTGACGTTCCTGATTAACGATGGTGTCCTGCCGAGCAACGAGGGGCGCGGGTACGTCCTCCGGCGCGTGCTGCGACGGCTCGTGCGGCAGGGCCGGTTGCTCGGCATCGACAAGCCGTTCGCCACCACCGTCGTCCGCGCGGTGATCGACAAGATGGCGCGCAGTTACCCGGAGTTGCGCGCGCGCGAGGATCACATCCTGCGCGTCGTGGAGCGCGAGGAGGAAACATTCGGGCGCACGCTTCAGGCGGGACTGGGGCGGTTCGAGACGCTCGCCGCCGACCTCAAGCGGCAGGGTGCATCGACCGTGCCGGGCGATCAGGCATTCCGCCTCTACGACACCTTCGGCTTCCCGTACGACCTCACGCGCGAACTTGCCGACGAACAGGGCCTGGCGATTGACGAAGCCGGGTTCAACGCGGCGATGACGACGCAACGCGAGCAGAGCCGCGCGGGCGCGTCGTTCGACAAGGCCGCGATGGCAAGCATGCAGACGATTGGCGAACTCGGCCTTGACGCGACGGCCTTCCGAGGCTACGAGACGCTGAAGGCGGACGGGCGCGTGCTCGCGATCATCGGGGAGCACGGGGCGCAGGAGGGCGCGGAGGCGGGGGATGTCGTCACGGTTTTCCTCGACCAAACGCCCTTCTATGCGGAGTCCGGCGGGCAGGTCGGCGATACGGGCCTGCTCACATCGGAGACGGGCATCTTCGCGGTGACGGACACACGGCGGCCAAATGTCTCGCTGATCGCCCATCGTGGGCACGTCCTGGAAGGCTCAATCCGGGTGGGGGACGGCGTGCGCGCCGCCGTCGATGCCGCGCGGCGGGGCGCAATCCGCCGCAATCACACGGCGACGCATCTGCTCCACCGCGCCCTGCACATCGTCCTCGGTGAGCACGCGAAGCAGGCGGGATCGCTCGTCGCGCCGGATCGGCTGCGGTTCGACTTCACGCACGCGGGCGCGCTTTCAGCGACGGAACTGAGCCAGGTTGCGGAACTCGCGAACGATCAGGTTCTGTTGAACGAGCGCGTCGAGACCGACATCAAGGGGTACGATGAGGCGGTGGCGACCGGCGCGATGGCGCTCTTCGGCGAGAAGTACGGTGACACGGTGCGCGTCGTCACGATTGGTGACTATTCCCGCGAACTCTGCGGCGGGATGCATGTGCGGCAAACGGGTGAGATTGGGCCAATCGTCGTCGTCAATGAGGAAAGCTCGGCGGCGGGCGTGCGCCGCATCGAGGCGCTGACGGGCGTGCCCGCGATTGAGTACATCGGCGCGTTGCAGTCGATGATTAATAGACTCGCGGCGGACTTCCGGGGCACGGCCGAGGAACTGCCGGGGCGTGTCCAGGCGCAACGCGATCAACTCCGCGACAAAGAACGGGAGATCGCGGCGCTCAAGGCACAGGTGGCGCGCGGTGCGGTCGGTAGCTTGGCGGACGCCGCAATTGCGGTGGGCGACACGCGCGTTGTCATCGGACGGATCGATGCGGGGGATCTCGCCTCCGTCGCCGATCAGTTGCGCGACCGGTTCCCGTCGAGCGTCATTGTCCTCGGCATGGTCAATGACGGCAAGCCCGCATTGCTCGCGACGGTGTCGCCGGACATTGCCGGGTCGCGCGTCTCGGCGGGCGACATCGTGCGTGAGGCGGCACCGGTGATCGGCGGGCGCGGCGGCGGGCGACCGGACCGCGCCCAAGGTGGCGGCACGAACGCCGAGGCGCTCGATGCGGCGCTCGAAGTCGCGCGAGCGCATATCCTCGCAGGCCTGGGTCAGTCCGGCTAAAGCCGAGAAAGGGTTTTGCATGGTCGTGCACGCGACGGGTCGAACGGTGATGGTCACCGCACACACAACGCTCGATGGCGTGCTCGATCAACTGCGCGGACTCCCCGCAGGCAATGTCACGCTCGCGCTGCACCCGATGTCGCTGCTTTTCGCGACGCCCGATCATTTCCGCGCGCTGGATACCGTGCGCATGGCGCGGTCACTGATCGTGGCATTCGTCGTGAACGACGCGCACCGGACCGGGTTGGCATTGGCGTTCGGCTACCGCGTTCGCCCCGCGTTGGAGAGGACGGAAGCGCTCGACGCCAGCCCGCTCATGCGCAGTCGCCCGATTCCGATTCCGATTCCAACTGCGGCACGGGAATACATGCAACTCCCGCCGCAGGAGACGACAGCGGAATATGAGACCGACGAGACGCCGGAGCGCGCCCCGCGCGGTGCACGGTGGGTGCGGCGCGGTCTCATCTCGTTGCTGGTCGTTACTGCGCTCTGTGCCGCCGCAGGGTTCTTCATCATGACGCGCGTGCATGAGGCGTCGGTGACGCTCTCCCCGGCGGAGGAGCAGTTCTCGCGGGATGTGCAGTTCGCCGTCTCCGTTGGCCCGACGAATGATGCAAATAGTTTGCGAACCACTCCGTTCGAGGCGACGCTTGTCGGGGAAGGGGACGTCGGCGCGACGGGCACAACGACCGTACCCGACGGGACGGCGGGCGGTGTCGTGACATTCCGCAGCCGCGCCGACGGCGCAATCACGATCAAGTCGGGGGCGCAACTGCGCGGGCAACGAGATGTCGTCTATGTCGTGCAGAGTGATGTCACCGTGCCGGGACTCGATTTCGTCCGCGGTCAACTGGGGGAGGCGAGCGCACGCGTCCGCGCGAATGTCGCGGGGCCGGTCGGAAATCTCGGCGCGGGCTTCTCCGCGAAGTATTCGGACAATGTCACGTACATCAGCGGCGAGATTAGCGGCGGGACGGAAAAAACCATGCCGGTCGTGACAGAGGACGACATCGCCGGGGTACGCGCGCGGATCGAACGCGACCTCCGCATGCGGGCGTTGAACGAGACGAGCAACGCACTCCCGCCCGGAACGACGGCGGTGAACGACTTCCTCACGCTGCGCCCGCCCGTCGTGGTGGCACAGCCAATCGCCGGGACGCAGACCGACGCGGTGCATGTGCGGGTGACGATCGTCGCGCAGGTGCCCGTGTACCAGAACGCCGACTTCGATGCGCTCGTGGAACGCCGACTGACGGAGGCCGCGCGCGAGGCGGGGAGCGACCCGTCCGGCGCAAAGCGGGTTCTCCCGGAAAGCGTGACGAAGACGAAGCCGCAGTTCCTCGATGTGCAGGGGCCGCTGGTGCGCTATAGCGCGCGCGTCAGCGGGATGACCCGCGCGCAGATTGCCGACGCCGACATTGATCGCCTGCGGCGCGCACTCGTTGGTCTCTCCGCTAGCGAGGCGACACTCCGTCTCTCCGCCGAGCCGTTGATCGGCAAGAGCATCGTGCGCTACGGCCCGACCTGGCTACCGGCGCGGTTGCGCGTGCACATGCCCGGACGACCGAAACAGATTCACATCAGCCGCGCGGCCACTCCGTGACCGATACCGCACTACGATCCGGGCGGTTTGTCGGCCTCGATGTCGGCAGCGTGCGCATTGGCGTCGCCCTCAGCGACGAACTGGGGATCATCGCCTCGCCGGAAACAACGATCATCGTTCGTCCTGGCGCAGGGGGGGAGCAGGAGGCAATCGCGACAATCGTGCAACTCGTGCGCGATGCTGGCGCGATCCGCGTTGTCGCGGGGTTGCCACGGAATATGAAGGGCGAGCGCGGCGTTCAAGCACAATGGACGGAACAATTCGTCGCGGCGCTCGGTGATGCGTTGCGACCATACAACGTCTACGTTTCGATGTATGATGAACGTCTCAGTTCCGTCTCCGCTGCGCGCGTCGATGAGGGGCAATCACGGAATGCGCGCGGATCACGCGGGAAGCAGCGTGACAGCACGAGCAAGTATTCCGTGGATGCACGCGCGGCGGCGTTGATATTGCAGGGATATTTGGATCGCCGCCGACTGCGCGAGGCACGACGCCTTGACGATCAGATGCAAGACTCGTAGCATCGGTGTCATCGGAATCCTCTTGCGGGGTTTTCCGCAAACAGGGGACATTGCGATGGCCCCGGAAGGAGTGCACAGTGAAGGACCAGGTGCTTGTCGCGCTGAATAAGGTGCGACCCGCGTTGCAAGCGGATGGTGGCGACCTTGAGTTGGTCGAAGTAACCGAGGACGGCGTGGTGATGGTGCGGCTGCACGGCGCCTGCGGCGGCTGCCCGATGTCCACGATGACGTTGACCTACGGCATCGAGCGGTTCCTGCGCCAGCAGGTGCCGGGCGTCACGCAGTTGGTGCCCGTCGAGTAGGGACATCCTCCTGAGAGGGACGAGAAAGCCGGTGCGCGATGCACCGGCTTTCTCTTTGCCATTTGGCGCGGCGGGTTACTGGAGGATGTCCGCGCGATCGAGGCGATCGAGGCGATCGTACGCATCGTCGCCACGCGGCAGGATCTGATCATGCGAGAGGCGGGATGCCTCCTCAGTCAGATTATCGACATCGTGCCGGAAGACGAAGGTACGCCCG
>JBBSII010000328.1:0-5555 GCA_038232175.1 Thermomicrobiales bacterium | reverse complement strand
GGCATGGCTCGCGGGCACGCTCGGCATCACGCAGAATGGCTACACGCTCTACGCGCAATCGTTCCGCGACAAGAACCCGGTCTATGGCAACACGGCGGTCCTCGGTGGCGTCTCCGGCCCCGGCTCGGACCGCGTGATCGCGTGGCCCGGCTACGGCACCTTCGTCGTCTTCAAGGGCGCGAAGAATGTGCCGCTGGCGAAGGAGATCGCGAAGCAGATGGTCGGTGGCCAGGCGCTGCTCAACTTCGCCAAGCCCTCAATCGGGCTGATCCTGCCGGCGTACAAGAAACTGTGGGACTCCGACCCCTTCTACACGACCGGCGATCCTTCCCTGCCGGCACTGCGAAAAATCATCGAGGCGGACAAACTGACGAGCAAGACCGGATACACCTTCCCGCTCTCACCGAGTCCTGGCTCGGACGCCGTGCTCAGCCAATACGTCCTCCCGGACATGATGGGCGAGATCATCCTGAAGGGTGCGAAGGTGCAGGATGCCGTCAAGGCGGCGCACGACCGGATGGTGCTCATCTTCGAGCAACTGGGCTTGAAGCAGTAGCGCGAGTACACGGCGAAGAAACGCCCCCGCAGCCACGCGCCCGCGCTTTGTACGAATGCTCAAAGCGCGGGCGTGTGGCATGTCTTCGCTTGACAAAACGCTTTCCACGATGATACGTTCCTCCCAATCTCTGGGAGCGGCGATGACCGATGCTCGTCTACGAGCAAGGGCGAATGTGCGGGTATTCCACCGGGGGGTGGATACCGGGATGCGTGGGTTTGTCGGGCGATGCGCGTGCATCGCGCATGAAGTGTGAGGGAAGAAACAATGGACGACGGGTTGAAGCAGGGTTCAGGGTTGTCGCGGCGCGGTTTCCTCAGTGGCATCGCGGCGAGCGCGGCGGCGGCGATCCTCGCGGCCTGCGGCGGGAGCAGCACGGCGACCGACACGCCGAAGGCGGCGGGCACGGCCGCGCCGACAACGGGCGCGGCGGCATCGCCCGCAGTGGCAACTGCGGCGCCGACGCGGGCTGCAGGGAGCGCACCGGCCAGCACCACCGCCGCGAGTGGTTCCGCCGTAACTGGCACCCCAGCGGCGGGTGGCACCACGACCACCGCCGCGTCGTCCGGCCCGATTGGTACCATTGCGCCCCCACCGGCGGATAAGTTCAAGGGTCAGAAACTGACGATGATCTCCCGGCAAGAATATTTCAAGGAGACCGAGCAAACGGTGGACGCCGAGCTCCAGGCATGGGCGAAGCAACTCGGCGCGACGATCACCAATGATCACGTCAACGAGGACACCGGCGAACTTGTCACGAAGCAAGATGCCGCCGTCAAGGCCGGCAACACCGTGGACATGGCGTACGTGGATCGCTTCGTTTCTCAATTCGTTCAACTCGGTGATGTGATCGATGTCTCCGATGTCGTGGCGGATCTGGAAAAGGTCTACGGCCCCGCAGAGGATGCGACAAAGATCGCCCTCACCTACGATGGTAAGTGGTACGGCATCCCCTATTTCTCGAATGCCAGTGGCATCTTCGTCCGCAAGGACTGGATGAGCGAGAAGAATCTCAAGGTCGAGGATATCAAGACATGGGAGAATATGCGCGACGCCGCGCTGCAAATCTCCGATCCGTCGAAGAACCGCTATGGATGGGGCTTCACCGTCAACAAGAGCGGTGACGGGAACGGCGTCATTCAAGACGTGATGCACGCCTACGGCGCCTCTGTCGCCAGCAATGACGGCAAGAAGGTCGTCTTCAACTCGCCCGAGACGCTCGCGGCGATCAGCTTCCTCGCTGATATCTACACGAACGCAAAGTACAAGAACATGCTGCCCCCTGGCGTGAACGGCTGGACGGACACGGGCAACAACGAAGCATGGCTCGCGGGCACGATCGGCTTCACGCAGAATGCATACACGCTCTACGCGAAGTCCAAGGCCGACAAGAACCCCGTGTACGATAAGACGGCGGTCATCCCCGGCCTGACGGGTCCTGGCACGGAACGTCCGCTCCTTACCGCCGGTTCAGGTTACTTTCTGATCTTCAAGAACGCGAAGAACCCGGATCTGGCGAAGGAAACGGCCAGGCACATGGTGGGCGGCCCGTCGCTTCTCGCAGTCTCGAAGCCCTCGCTGGGGCTTATCATGCCGGCATATAAGAAGCTGTGGGACGCCGAGCCGTTCTACACGCAGGGCGACCCCTCGTTCCCCGCACTGCGCAAGCTGATCGAGGTGGATCTGCCCATCAAGAGCAAGACTGGCTTTGCGTTCCCGCAGACGCCCAGCGCCGGTAACGATCAGGCGGTCAACAGTCAGTACGTGCTGA
The DNA here is from genome assembly GCA_038232175.1 of Thermomicrobiales bacterium. Lineage (GTDB taxonomy): Bacteria > Chloroflexota > Chloroflexia > Thermomicrobiales > JALYUS01 > JALYUS01. Next base: position 3,228 of record JBBSII010000328.1, on the reverse strand, counting down.
CGGATATGATGGGTGACATCATCCAGAAGGGTGTCAAGGTCCCGGACGCGATCAAGACGGCAAACGACCGAATCATCCAGGCGTTCGAGCAACTCGGCCTGAAGCAGTAACCCTCCACCTCGTGATCGGCGGGGTGAAGGAAGAGGGAGGCGCGGGAAACCGTGCCTCTCGGCATACCCTGTGCTATACTTGCGGCAGAATCCTCCATTGTGACGGGTCTCGCGGAAGCCGGCTGGCGTGGTTACGACCGCCCACGATCGACAAAAGCAGGGAAAATAATGGCACAGACAACACGACAACGAACACTCGCAACGCCGGTGGCGGCGCCACGGACGACATCGTGGGTGCGCCGGGCACTCGGGCCGGACTGGAAGATCGCACTCCCCTTCGTTCTACCGCTCCTCCTTCTGCTCGCCGTCCTGATCGCGTGGCCATTCGTGAAAGCAATTCAGCTTAGCTTCACGACGCGCCAACTGACAGACGCCGAGCATTACGTCGGCCTGCAAAATTACAAGGATTTGCTCAACGACAAGTTCTTCAAGGATGCCGTCAAGAACACCGTCGTTTTCACCGCCTATTCGGAGATATTTAAGGTCACGGCGGGGTTGATCGCCGCGATGCTGCTGCACAATCTGCGGCGGGGCCGGTCCATCCTCACCGGTCTCGTGCTCCTGCCGTGGATCATCCCGACCGTCGTCACGGCGCTCGCGTGGCGCTCGATCTACGACCCGATCTTCGGCGGCCTGAACAAGGCGCTCATCGCCGCGCACCTGGACGGGGTGTTCATCCATCTGCGTCTGGTGGATCGCATCCCCGCATCATGGCTCGGGCAAGCGGACCTGGCGATGCCGTCCGTCATCCTCGTTAATGTCTGGAAGGGCATCCCGTTCTTCACCCTCAACTTCCTCGCCGGCCTCAAGTCGATCGATAGTGACCTCTACGAAGCCGCGTCGGTCGATGGCGCAAGCTCGTGGCAGAAATTCCTCAACGTCACGCTGCCGGGCCTGCGCTACGTCATCCTCGTCACCACCCTGCTCTCCACGATCTGGACCTTCAATACGTTCGATGTGATCTACCTCCTGACTGGTGGCGGCCCCGGCGGCTCCACGCGGCCATTCGTCGTCTTCGCGTACGAGAAAGCGATTCAAGGGTTGCAGTTCGGCCCCGGCGCGGCGGTTGCGCTCCTGATGCTGCCGATCCTGGCGATCTTCATCTTCTTCCTCGCCCGCTACATGCGCCGCGCCGAACGTCAGGTGGAAGAGAGCGCGCTGGACCGTTTCTTCGCCGCGTACGGCAAGGTGCTGCTGTATATCGGCATCGCGCTCTTTGCGATCATGCTCTATGCGATGAACAGCGGCATGTTCATCCGCGCCATGGCGATCTTCGCGGTCATCGTCGCGCTCGGGTCCGGTTTCGGCTGGCTCTCAGCGTCGCTGGCGGATCGTGGCGAGGCGCGCCGCCAGGAGCGGGGGATTAAGCGGCAATACACGCAGAAGGAACGGCCGAACATTCTCGGCCGTCTACCGGCCTGGGCCGCGCTCGCGCTCGTCCTCTTCTTCGTCCTCGCCCCGTTCTACTGGATCGTCATCACCGCATTCAAGTCCGAGTTGCAGGTCACAGCCCAGCAGGGAAACGTCTTCTGGCCGCAACCGTGGACGCTCAGCCAGTTCCATAAGTTGACGAGCCAGCACCCCTTCTGGACGTGGTTCCGCAACTCCATCATCGTGGCGGTCTTCGCGACGCTCTTCTCCGTGACCTTCGCCTCGCTCGCGGGTTACGCGCTCGCCCGTCTCCGCTTCCGGGGCGCGCAGGCGCTCGCGGGCGTCGTGCTGCTAACCTATCTCGTCCCCGGCGCACTGCTCTTCATCCCCCTCTACCAGATCCTCAGCCGGTTCCACCTGATCAACTCGCTCGGCTCGCTCATCGTCACGTACCCAACCTTCGCACTCCCGTACGCGACGTGGCTGATGATGGGCTACTTCCGCAGCATCCCGGAGGAACTGGAGAACGCCGCGATGATCGACGGCGCGACCCGCTTCCAGGCATTCCGGCGCATCACGCTGCCGCTGGCGACGCCCGCGCTCCTTGCGGTCTCGCTCTTCACCTTCACAAACTCCTTCAACGAGTTCCTCTTCGCCTTCGTCTTCATCACGAAGGAGCAGTTGAAGACGCTGCCGGTTGGCCTCCAATCGATGATCTTCGGCGACATCTACCCGTACGGGCAGTTGATGGCGGGGGCGATCCTGATGGCGGTGCCCGTCGTCGCCCTGTACAGCTACGGCCAGAAGTTCCTCGTGGAGGGCCTCACGGCGGGGAGCGTCAAGGGATAACCGCTTTCACGTAGCGCGAGAAGTGCGGCACACGGGGGCGAACGGTAGCGTTCGCCCCCGCTTTGCGCGATATTGGGCGGAGAGATGTCGTATTGGAGGGGCGCATCGCGATGCGCCCTCCGGTTTCCCCTCCTTTCGAGGGAGGGGGTAGGAGGTAGGGAGAATGGCAACCACAACGGCAACGCTCGGCGTCGGGATCATCGGGACGGGGCGCGTCTCTGGCGGGCACGCCAAGGCGGTCAAGGAGACGGCGGCGACGCGGCTCGTGGCGGCGGCGGACGTCGATCAGGGGCGGGTGGAGAAGTTCTCCCGAGACAACGACTGCGCGCCGTACACCGACTACACCGAGATGCTGAGGCGGGACGACATCGACTTCGTCATCATTGCCCTGCCGCACTGGCTCCACTACGGCGCGACGGTCGCGGCGGCGGCGGCGAAGAAGCATGTCTTCATCGAGAAGCCGATGGCGATGACGCTGGACGAGTGCGACCGGATGACAGCGGCGGCGGAGCAGAACGGCGTCACGATCATGGTCGGCCACTCCGAGCATTACCAGGCGCCGAACATCACCGCGCGGCGCATCCTGCACAGCGGCGAGCTGGGCAACATCGTCTTCGCGAACGATGTCTGGTACAAGCCCTTCGGCCTCTCGATTCGCCCGCCGTGGTTCCTCGACCGGGCGCAGGGCGGCGGCATGTGGCAGATGAATGGCGCGCACATGCTGGACCGCATCACCTGGATCGTCGATAGCAGGGTAACGGCGGTGAAGGCGTGGATCGGCAACCCGATGGTCAAGCAACAGGCGGACGATTCCTGTGTCGTGATGCTCGACTTCGCGAGCGGCGTGCATGCCGTCTTCACGCACACCGGGTACGGCAAGGAAAAGGGCAACGAGTGG
>JBBSII010000327.1:0-5561 GCA_038232175.1 Thermomicrobiales bacterium | reverse complement strand
GGTGGGCGACGATGCCGGCGGCGAGGGTGGCCTTGCGGCTCATGTTCTACGCTCCTGTGTGGCGCGCCCCGTCCCGGGTCGCGCGGGCTTTCCCAGCCTGGGTCCCGCAGGTCGGCTGGAACCCCCGCGCTACCACCATTCGCTTCGATGATTGCGTACCCTGCGCGCTGTGCGGTCACGTTTCCGGCGTTACGCTTTCCACGTTTTTCGCAGCACGCGCACCCAGTTCTCGTGCGCGAGTTTGCGGAGCGATGCGTCGTCGTACCCGTGATCCTTGAGGGCGCGCACGAGGTTGCCCAACTTCGACACGTCGCTCACCTCCTGCGGCATCGTCGCGCCGTCGTAGTCCGAGCCGAACCCGACGCGGTCGATGCCGAGGTGTTCGACGAGGTAATCGAAGTGCCGCACCATCATTTCGAGCGGCATCCCCGGTTCGTTGTTGCCGTCCGCCGTGAGGAAGCCGACGTTGAAGTTCACGCCGACCATCCCGTCGGACTCCTTGATCGCGGCGAGTTGCTTGTCCGTCAAATTCCGCGTGCTCGCGGAGAGCGCGTGCGCGTTCGAATGCGTCGCCACGAGGGGCGCGTCGGTGATCGCCGCGATGTCCCAGAAACCCTTCTCGTTCAGGTGCGACAGATCGAGCAGCACGCCGAGGCGGTTGCATTCGCGCACCAGCGCCTTCCCCGCGTCCGTCAGGCCGGGGCCGGTGTCCGGCGAGGCGCCGAACTGGAACGGCACGCCCTCCGCGAAGGCATTCGGGCGGCTCCAGACCGGGCCAATCGACCGCAGCCCCGCTTTGTAGAAGACTTCCAGCGCGTTCAACTCCTCGTCGATTGCCTCGGCCCCCTCGAAGTGGAGGATGGCGCAGAAGATGCCGTGCGCGAGGCAGTGCGCCAGTTCGTCCGCCGTCCGCACGATCTTCACCTGCCCCTGCGACTGCTCCTCGATGCGGAAGAGCCGCGCGGTCATCCGCATCGCGACGGGCACGGCCTCGTTGTAGGTTGGCGTGGCGGGGCGCGTCGCGGGGTCGGAGAACGCCGCCGCGAACCCCTGCACGCCATCCGCATTCACGCGACGCTTGCCGGGTACGAAGACCGCGAAGAACCCACCGCCGAGGCCGCCCGCCTTCGCGCGCGGCAGGTCGATGTGCCCACGCTCGCTCCGCGTGAAGAAATCCCGCTCCGTCCCCGGTTCCCGGCCCGGCAGGTCGAGCAACGTGTCGTTGTGCCCATCAAAGACCAGTGGCAGTGCCGTGTCAGCCATCCGAATGCCGCCCTTTCCGCGCAGTCGCGCGCTACCAGTCACCACCGCTCGTTGTTGCCTCGCGCCATCCCATGAACCCGCTATGCGAGCCACAGTCTATCACCGGCGTGGGCGACCGCGTGGCATCGGCTCGCGCGTTCAGAGATTGGCCGCGATGCCAGGGGGGGCGCGAGTAACGAGAAGGGCGTTGTCTCCGGCCCCTTGTTACTTGTTACTTGTTACTCGCTACTCAAGGTGGCGATGGCGTCGAGCAGGCCCTGCATGTAGCCGATGGCGTGCGCCCGCCCCCGGTGCGCCCAGAGCGTGTCGTCCACCATGTGTGGCACATGGTCGTCCAGCAGGAACCCCGTGAACCCACACCGCTTCAGCAGCAACATCACCGCTGCGGCGTTGTAATTCCCCTCGCCGATGAAGCACTCCGCAAACTGCGGCACGGTGCCCTGCACGTCGCGGAAGTGGACGTAGGCGATGCGCCCCAGGGGGCCGAAGTGTTCGATCATCGCGCGCACGTTGGCCGCGCCGCCGGGCATCTCTGAGCAGCAGCCGAGGCAGAGGTCCAATGCCCACGCGGGGGAGCCGTGCGCAAGTTCGTGCCCGTGCTTGAAGTCGTCCACGCTCTTGAAGATGCGGGCGACGCCGCCGAGCGATTCCATCGGTGGATCGTCGGGGTGAAGAGCGAGGGTGACGCCCGCCGCCTCCGCGACGGGGAGGACGGCCTTCAGGAAGTAGGCGTAGTTCTCCCACATCTGCGCGGCGGTCACCATGTGCTCCTGATAGGTGGCGAACATCTCGTCGAGCACCGCGCCCTTCACCCCAACGAAGTTCCGCCGCTCGGCGGGTGCGGCCCGGTCGACCAGCGCCTGATCGAACGCGGTGACGTGCGCGCCGCCCCGGCCCGGCGCGGTGCGGGAGGTGCGCCAGACCGAGTTCGGCATGAAGTGGTAGCCGAGAATCGGGATGCCCGCGCGGCCCATGTTGCGGATCGTGGCGCAGTAATGCTCCAACTGCTCATCCCGCCCCGGCGCGCCGAGCATCACCTTGTCGTAGAAGTGGAGCGGCACATTCTCAATCGCCTCGAACGTCAGCCCGTGCTCCTCGGTCTTCAGGCGCAGTGCGAGCAGGTCCTCGTACTCCCAGCGGTGCGCACCCGGCAGCGATGAGTGGCCGAGCAGGTTCATCTGAATACTGCCGACGCCAAGTTGTTTGGCGTAGATCAACTTCTCTTCGGTGAGTTGGTTAAACTGCCCCAGTGCGATGCGCATCTCTCCCGCCATGCCGCGCCCCTCCCGCTTCACGCTTCCACATCCATACGTTCCCGGTCAGATTGACACCGAACATTTCACATGTTACGTTGCCGCTGTCAAGGGGGAAGTTGTGCACGCACGGAGGGATTTTTCGGAGGCGTTAATTGCCTCAGAGAACCTGCCGCATAATCCTATGGTTGTCATTGTCGATACACGCAATCTCATGATGGCTATCGAAGAATGGGGCCGAGCGCACTCGGCGGCGGATTGTTGATTTGTAGGGGAGGGAACGCGCAATGACTGATACGGCCTGGCTCTCACGACGACGGTTCCTGGGCACACTGGCGGGCGGCGCAGCCGCCGCGATCCTCGCCGCGTGCGGCGGGAGCAGCGCGACGGACACGCCGAAGGCCGCGTCCGGTGGCACGACGCCCGCTACGGGTGCGACACCCGCCGCGACGACCGGCGCCGCGAACCCGTTTGGCTCCCCCGCTGTCGCCACCGCAGCCAAGCCCGCCGCGACGAGCGCGACGACGGCCCCCAGCGGTTCCGCAACGACGGGCAGCACCGGCACGACCGCGCCAGGCGTCGTGTCGAGCACCGGCAAGATGACCTATTGGGGCGGCCTGATCTTCTCAGACGACGCGAACGCGCTCCAGGTGGCGAGCATCAAGGACTGGGGCAAGCAGAACAAGATCGACATCGATGTCGTGATGATTAACCAGAACGAGACGAACACGAAGGTCGCGGCGGCGGTCGAATCGAACACGATGCCGGACGCCCTCGATATGGGCCTCGACCTGCTCCTGCTCCTCTCCAACCAGCAGAAACTCGTCGTGCTGGACGATCTGTACGCCAAGATCGGCAAGGCGCACGGCGGCTGGCTCAAGTCCGTCGATACCGCTATTGACCCGAAACTCTTCGGCGGCACGCGCAACGGCATCCCGTACGGCACGGGCGGCAATGTCCTTTTCCGGCGCACCGACCTGCTGAAGAAGGCGGGCATCGAGGCCGCGCCGAAGACGTGGACCGATGTGAGCGACGCGGCGGAGAAGACGACGAAATCGCCCGTCTACGGCATGGGCTTCGCGCTCTCGAATGTCGGCGACGGCAACACGCAGGTGCAGGTGATGCAGTCGTGGGGCGGGCGTGTCGCGGACGACGCGGGCAAGATCTGCACGCTCAAGTCGCCGGAGACGAAGGCGTACCTCCAGTGGATCTCGGACGCCTACAAGAAGGGCCTCTTCCCACCGGGCGCGACGACCTGGGACGGCGCGGGCGACAACAATGCGTACCAATCCGGTCAGGCGGTCTTCATCGCGAACACCGGCAGCGTCTCCGTCTGGATGCGCGCAAACGACAAGGAGCTGCTTGCGAACACGCAATACTCCGCGCTGCCGACCGGCCCGAAGATGCGCGTCTCGCCGGGCACGCCGGTGATCCGGGGCATCCCGAAGAGCAGCAAGAACATCGAGGCATCGAAGGCGCTGCTCGAATACCTCGCCAATAAAGAGTTCACCTCGAAATACTACCCGCTCGCCATCTACGGTCCGGTGCTGCAGGAGGAAACGTCGCTCGACCTCTTCAAGAGCGACCCCGTCCATCAGGGCCTCGCGGACCTCGGCGTCAACGGCACCGCGCCCGCCTTCCCGGACCTGAACAACACGGCATACGCGGACTTCAACAACAACTACATCGTGCCGAAGATGATCCAGCGCGTCGTGATCGACAAATACGATCTCGACAAGGCGATCGACGAAGCCCAGAAGTCGGGCGACGCGATCTACGCCAAATACAAGTAACGAGTAGCGAGTAACAAGTGGCCGGAGACAATGCCCTTCTCCTTACTCATTACTCGTTACTCGTCATCTGATCGAGGAGGGACTCATGGCCGTTCATGCGGCGCCGACGCCGGGGCGGAGATTATTCTGGTCGTTTTCGCGACGTGGGGCGCTGACCGGCTACCTCCTCGTGCTGCCCGTCTGCATCGTCCTGCTCCTGCTCGTCGCGTACCCATTCGTCTACGCGATCTTCATCTCGTTCACGAGCCGCGTGGTCGGGAATGCGGGCGAGTGGGTCGGCTTCCGCAACTTCCGCTATCTCTGGAATTTCGTCAGCTTCAAGCGCGCGCTGATGAACACCTTCACGCTCGTCCTCGTAACGGATGGGTTGAAGTTGGTTATCGGCACCGCCCTCGCCCTGCTCCTCAATGAGAAGATGCGGGGTCGCAACATCTTCCGCTCGTTCATCATGCTGCCGTGGGCGATGCCCGCGTTCGTCGCCTTCCTGACGTGGCGGCTCCTCTTCCTGCCCATCGGCGGCGGCGTGAATCTTCTGCTGACGACGCTCCACCTCCACGCCGGCATCATCGACTGGCTCGGGCAGCGTTCGACCGCGATGCCCGCCGTCATCATCGCGACCGTCTGGCGCGGCTTCCCGTTCTGGACGGTCTCGATCCTCGCGTCGCTCCAGAATGTGCCGCAGGAGCAGTACGAGGCGGCGAAGACAGACGGCGCGAATGCGTGGCAGCGGTTCTGGTTCATCACCGTGCCGAGCATCCGGCACGTCATCCTCGTCGTCGCGCTGCTCTCCTCGATCTGGACGGCGAACAGCTTCGAGAATATCTGGCTGATGACGCAGGGCGGGCCGTCCGACGCGACGATGGTCCTACCCGTGCTCGCGTTCTTCGGCCTGCAGAGCCAGCGACTCGGCGAGGCGGCGGCGGTCTCCGTCGCCCTCATCCCGGCGCTCGCGATCCTCGTCTTCATCGTCGCCGCACTCTTGCAGAAGGACTGAGGACTGAGAGAAGTGCTGAGTGCTGAGTGCTGAGTGCGAGCACAGGCATCGATACCAAGTGCAGCGTACGTCCTCTTCCCTCTCCATCGCTCAAAGGTCATGGGATGCATCAGTTTCGTTCAGCGATGGAGAGGGAAGGGGGGTTGAGAAAGGAAGAGCGCATGGCATCAATCACACAACCGCAGGCGCGCGTCCAGCGTGCGGAACGCGCGAAGGCCGAACGGAGTGGGGCGCTCCGCACCGTCCTGATCTACGCCG
>JBBSII010000326.1:0-5570 GCA_038232175.1 Thermomicrobiales bacterium | reverse complement strand
GGCGGTGCTGACGCTCCTGGCGAGCCTCAGTGTCGTGGACGGTGTGCGGACGGTCGTGTATCGCGGCTCCGGGCACCGGCCGTTCACGAATGACGAGCGCGATTCTCTCAACGATGTCTTCGACACTGGTGGAGAAGCCGAACAGTCGGTTGCGTAAGGGGAAACAGGGATGCAGATCACACGCACGGAGCCAGCGAGGATTCAGTTGCTCACCTGCGGCGCGTGCCGCCACTGGCAAGGGACGATCAGTACGAACACGGACGGGCAACCACTGGGGCGCTGCGCGCGATTCGGTGAGACGAGACCGGCAGAGATGCGGCCACGCTGCAACATCTGCTGGGAACCACAGGACTTGCCGCACATACGCCAGTCTTTGCAATCCGAAGTGTTGTAGCGGCGGAATCGGGAGCCACTCCACGGTCACCACGAGGCTATCGATGCCATGTACCAAACGCGCGTATCGCCTGCTTGACACGGAAACCCGGAATGGTATAGTGGGCGCGATTTCCTTGGCGGTAGGTAGGCGAAATTCGATGAGGGAGACAATGCACGTGCGTCCAACCGCGCTGTGGCATTCGGCAGATCGGATCCGGTTCCGCCCCAATTCACGCTACTCCGGATTTGGCGCAGAACGAGCGGGGTGGCGATGAGCAGGGCTGAACGACCTGGCGACCTTGTCCAGAGATCGTTCGTTCGCCAGCGGGCGCAACCACGGATACGCGTCGGTGAGCACATGTCGTCGCGCGTCGTCGGCGGCAGGTCGGGGCGCCTCGTTGGTTTCCTGTATGTCCTGCCGGCGCTCGCGTTTCTGCTCCTCTTCGATATCTGGCCCATCTTCTTCGGCTTCTGGATGAGCCTGTGGCGCTGGGGCGTTAAGGCGGAGCAGTTCATCGGTTTCGCTAATTACGGTCGCATCTTCCGCGAGGAGCTGCTGCAGCGCTCCTTCGACGGCACGATGCAGCCGGGCGGCGTCGGCAACGCGCTGCTCGTCACCGTCTACTTCGTTATTGGCACTGTGCCGCTCACGATGTTGCTCGGGTTCGCGATCGCGCTCCTGCTCTTCCAGAATCTGCGCGGGCGCGACCTGATGCGGACGCTCTACTTTCTGCCGCACATCACGCCCGTCGTCGCGGGGGCGATGGTCTTCGCGTGGATCTTCAACCCGCAGGTCGGCGTCGCGAATGCCGCCCTGCAGCGGTTCGGCATCGGGCCGCAGCAGTGGCTGAACGATGCGACCCCGCTCCTCAAGCACGCCACGAACGGCCTCGGCATCACGCTCTTTAACCACATCCCCGATGCCTACGCCGGCCCCAGCGTCGCCCTGGCCTGCATCATCCTGTTCACGATCTGGGCCTCGGTCGGTTTCCACACTGTGATCTTCCTCGCGGGGCTCTCGAACATCCCCGGCGAACTCTACGAGGCGGCCCGGCTGGACGGCGCATCGGGGTGGCAGGTGACGCGCGCCGTGACCCTGCCCCTCCTCTCCCCGACGATCTTCTTCCTCGCCGTCGTCTCGACGATCGGCGCGTTCCAGGGATTCAACGCGATCTTCATCCTCTCCAACGGCAGCGGCGGGCCGAGCGGCACGACGGAATCGATCACGCTGCACATCTTCAAGAACTTCTACCAGCGCCCCGGCAGCACGGGCTACGCGGCGGCGGTCTCATTCATTCTCTTCTTCATCCTCCTGGGTCTGACGCTCATTCAGTTCCGCGTCGCCGGGCGGAAGGTGCATTACCAGTAACCAGCAGAAACGAGGAGTGCGCAGTGGCAGAACGTTCACAACTCGCGGATCCGGCCCGGCCCCTGCTGGCGCGGGGCGCCACCGCTGCGCGCGCGCGGGTCGGCGTTCGGCCGGGTCGGGTCGCCGCGTATGTCGTGCTGATCGGCGGCGCGGCCTTGATGATCTTCCCCTTCTTCTGGATGCTGGTTACGTCATTCAAGACGCTTGCCGAGATCAACCTCTCCCCACCGACGATCTTCCCGCACGACTGGCGCCCGCAGAACTACATCACGGCATGGACCAAGCCTCCGAGCAGCTTCGCGCAGTATTTCATCAACAGCGCGATCATCTCCATCGTGGGCACGGCCTTGCAGGTGACGATGGCCGTGCTCGCCGCGTATGCCTTTGCGATGCTGGATTTCCCCGGTAAGAACATCCTCTTCATCCTCTTCCTCGCGACGCTGATGATCCCCTTCGAGGTGACGCTCATCCCGAACTTCGTCACGATCCGCCACTTCCCGCTCCTGGGCGGCAATGACTTCTTCGGTAACGGCGGCAAGGGGCTCTACAACACCTATGCCGGCATGATCCTGCCCGGCGCGGCGAGCGGATTCAGCGTCTTCCTGCTCCGGCAGGCGTTCATGACAATCCCCCGCGAGTATTGGGAGGCGGCGCAGATCGACGGGTGCAGCCGACCGTACTTCCTCTGGCGTGTGCTCGTGCCGCTGGCGATGCCCGCCATTTCGACCGTGGCGCTCTTCGCGCTCCTGGCGCGCTTCAATGCCCTGCTCTGGCCGCTGGTGATCACGGGCAGCGAGAAATTGCGCCCCGTGCAGGTCGGCATCTACTATTTCCGCTCGGGGGAAGCGTCGTACCTGAACCTCGTCATGGCGGCATCCGCCTTTGTGATGCTGCCGGCCATCATCCTCTATGCCTTCACGCAACGACGGTTCGTGGAAGGGTTGGCTTCGACCGGCATCAAGGGCTGATACCGGATGGTGCACGCTAGTAGGAAGGGAATGCGACCATGACACACGCACGAGGCCCCGTCTCACGCCGCACGCTCCTCCGGGGGATCGCCGGGCTGGCCGCCAGCGGCGCGGCGGGCGCGCTCCTCGCCGCGTGCGGCGGCGGTAGCGCGACCAATGCACCCGTCGCGACGACCGCCGCGAAACCGGCGACCGCCCTGCCCGCCACGACCGGCGCTGCGGCCGCAACGACCGCCCCTGCGGCGGCAGCGGCTACCACCGCGCCCGCCAGCGCGGCGACCGGGAGCACGACCGGCATTTCCGCCACCCCCGGCGGGGGCAAGGGTAGCAGCATCGACAGCGTCACGCTTGACAGCCCGCAGGAGGTGCAGTTCTGGCACATCCAGGCGACGATCTACGGCGACGCGATCAAGCAGATCGTCGCAGACTTCAACAAGCTCAATGCGGGCAAGATCACCGTCGTCGAGACGTTCCAGGGCAATTACCCCGATCTCAACAAGAAGATCCGCGCCGCGATCCAGGGCGGCGGTGTGCCGGATGTCGCGATGGCCTACGAGCCGGAGACGCAGGAGTACCAGACCGCAGGCACGATCGTACCGATCGACGATTACCTCGCGAGCAGCAAGTACGGCATCTCCGATGAGGCGATCAAGGACCTGATGCCGAACGTGCTGGCGAGGCAGCGCATCAAGCAGTACGGCGGCAAGACCCTCTCCTGGCCGCACGGCACGAGTTCGCAGGGCGTCTACTACAACATCGACCTGCTGAAGAAGGCCGGATTCGACAAGCCCGCCACCAGCTTCGAGGACTTCATGGCGCAGGCGAAGACGATCAAGGAGAAGACCGGCGTCATCACCTTCCCGTACGGCACGACGATGGGCGGCACCTGGCTCAACTTCCTCCGTTCCTACGGCGTGAACTTCGTCACCGATGACGGCAAGACGAGCAACTTCGACAAGCCTGAGGCCCTGCAGGTGCTCAAGTTGCTCAAGCAGATGAAAGACGACGGCACCGCCGCCATCGTGTCGGACACGGAGCAGGAGTTCACGAACCAGCGGACCGCCATGGAGATCAGCACGACGGCCCGCACCTCCAGCAAGATCGACCTGATCGGCACGAAGTTCAACTGGGGGATCACGCTGCCGCCGCAGGGCAAGGCGGACATCAAGGTGACGGAGATGTACGGCGGCAACCAGGTGCTCTTCAAGTCCAACCCGAAGAAGCAGTTGGCGGGATGGCTCTTCATGCGCTACTTCGCGGGCACGGACGCGCAGGCGATCTACGGGCAGAAGACCGGGTACTTCCCGGCGACCATCTCGTCGCAGAATACGGAACTGCTCAAGAAGGACTACACCGACCACCCGCAGAAGGCGCAGGCGTTCAAGGAGGTCTTTCCCTACGCCAAGATCCAGGACCCGAACCCGGCGGCGAACGCGATCAAGGACTCGCTAGATTCCACCATCAACGATATGCTGAACGGCAAAATCTCGCCGGAGGACGCGCAGAAGAAGATCAAGAGCGAGGCGGATAAGGCGCTCAAGCAATTCAACCCGTAAGTTGCCTACCCACCGCCAGGAGATTCCGCCCTTCCTCGAAAGAGAAAGGGCGCTTTCTGGGCACCGGTGTTGCCGAAGGAGTCCTCCATGCCCATCACCCGTGACCGCATCGCCGCATGTACGATCGCCTACCCAGACCTCGACCTCGCGGAGGCGGCGCGACTCCAGAGCGAGACATTCCGCGCCGTCGAAGTCACCTTCGATTACGGCATCTCCCTGCCATTGCGCGATGGGGTGATCGCGGACCTCGCGACTGTGCAACGGGAGCGGGGATTGGACTACGCCGTGCATCTCCCCCTCTCGATCCAACTCGCCTCCCCGAACCCGCTCCTCCGCGCCGCCTCCGTCCGGACCGTCGCGGAGACGATCGACGCCTGCGCCCCCCTCGCCGTCGGCGCGTGGGTGCTGCATGTCACGCCGTTCCACAGCATCGAGCGACCGATCACGAGCCGCGAGCGGGCGGCGGCGCAGCGCGACGTTGCGGTCGTCAACGCGACAAACAGCGTGCGAGAACTACTGGATCGAACCGGGCTCCCGAGCCGCTCGCTCGCTGTCGAGAATCTGGGCTTCCCTTTCGGGTACATCGACCCGCTGCTGGAGGCGTGCGACACGGGCGTCTGCTGCGATGTCGGCCATCTGCTCGCGGCGGGGGTCGATCCGGTCCCCTTCATCGAGCGATACGCACCCCGGATCTGCCATATCCACCTGCATGACGTGGTCGAAGGGCGGGATCATCGCGGCCTGGGCAGCGGGCAGGGGATCATCGACCTCCCGCCCGTCTGGTCTGCCCTGGAGCGCATCGGGTATCAGGGGCTGGTGACGCTGGAAGTCTTCACGACCGAGCATATCCGCTCCTCACTGGCGAGCGTGGAGCCGCTACTCCCGGAGCCGACCATCGTGCGACGTTGAGGGGCGCGGCCAACAAGAAAGGGCAGAATGCCGATGGATGCCGATGCACGTGACGCCGCGACGGACGAGGGGGGCGCGATCACCCGCGCCCCCCTCCGTGCCGGTGATCCTCCCCTGCAACTGACGGGCCGGGTCAGTCCGTCGCCACGGGTGCATTATCGGATGCACACGTTCGACCTCGCGCCCGGCGCCGCGCGCCTGACGGTGCGACTGCGTTTCCACAAGGAGCGGCTCTGCCAGCTCTTCCTCGCCGTCTTCGATCCGCAGGAATATCGCGGCACGCGCATGAATCCCGCCGGCTATGGCGATATCACACTGGAACTGCAACTGGGGGAGCGGGAGGCCGGCCCCGGCGCGCTGCCCGGCCCGTTGCGGCCGGGGCGCTGGCGGGTG
>JBBSII010000325.1:0-5585 GCA_038232175.1 Thermomicrobiales bacterium | reverse complement strand
GGGCCGTATACCGGTAAGAAGTTGAGCGTCGCGCTCGTCCTCAACGGCACGCTCGGCGACAAATCGTTCTTCGACTCGGCGCAGCGCGGCGTCGATCGGGCGAAGACCGAACTCGGCATGACCGTGAAGACGATTGAACTCGGCTACGACCAGAACAAGTGGGGCCCCGGCCTCGCGGACGCCGCCGCGCAGAACTACGATGTCATTATCTGCGGCACCTTCGACATGGAGCAGTACATCAACGAGACCGCGCTCAAGGCGAAGACGAAGAAGTTCATCTTCTTCGACGATGTGGTGGACTACAAGAAGGGCTACGAGAACGTCTATTCCGTCACGTACAAGCAGAACGAGGGGTCGTACCTCGCGGGCTTCATGGCGGGCCTACTCGTGCAGAGCAGCGACGCGAACGTGACGAAGGGGACGGGCGGCGGCAAGAAGGTCGGCTTCCTCGGCGGCTCGAACATCCCGGTGATCACGGATTTCCTCGCCGGGTACAAGCAGGGCGCGAAGGATGCGGGCCTCAAGGACGCGGACGTGCTCACCTCGTTCGTCGAGGGGCAGACGCCCTTCTCCGACCCGGCGAAGGGCAAGGAGCAGACGCTCGCGATGTACAATCAGGGCGCGGGCATCGCCTTCAACGTCGCGGGGTCGTCCGGCCTCGGCCTCCTGGACGCGGGCGGGCAGGCGAAGCGGTTCACCATCGGCGTGGACTCGGACCAGTACACCATCCTCAAGGATTCCAAGCCCGATCAGGCGCAGTGGATCGTCACCTCGATGCAGAAGCGCGTCGATAACTCCCTCGTGCGCACGCTGCGGCTCGCGGGCGAGGAGAAGCTGAAGTTTGGGTCGGCGGAAGCGCTCGGACTCACCGATGGCGGCGTCGAACTGGCCGATAACGAGAACTACAAGAAACTCGTGCCGCAGGATATCCGCGACAAGGTCGCCGCGAAAGCGAAGGACATCGCGAGTGGCAAGATCAAGATCGATTCATCCTTCAAGGCGTAGGAGGGGGGGAGGACTAAGAACTAAGCGGGGAATGAGACCCGAATCACTAAGTCCTTAGTTCTTAGTCCTCCGATTCCGTCTTGGGCGGAGGCGTTATGTCTTTCGTTCTGGAGGCGTGCGGGGTCACGAAGCGGTACCCGAATGGGGTGCTGGCGAATGACCATGTGGATTTGCGCGTGCGGCAGGGAGAGATTCACGCGCTCGTCGGGGAGAATGGCGCGGGCAAGACGACGCTGATGAAGATGCTCTACGGGTTGGAGCAGCCTGACAGCGGGCAAATCCTGCTGCACGGGAAACCGACGCACATCAGCAACCCCGACGCCGCGATCAAGAGCGGCATTGGCATGGTGCACCAGCACTTCATGCTCGTCCCCTCCCTGACGATCGCGGAGAACATCGTCCTCGGGCGGGAGCCGACCCGGCGCGGCGGCATCCTCGCGGGGGAGAGCGCGGTGCGGATCACGCGCGACCTGAGCGAGCGGTACGGCCTGCGCGTGGACCCGGAGGCGCGCGTCGATGTGATCCCGGTGGGGGAGCGGCAGCGCGTCGAAATCCTCAAGACGCTCTACCGGGGCGCGGAAATCCTCATCCTCGACGAGCCGACCGCCGTGCTGACGCCGCAGGAGTCCGACGACCTTTTCCGGGCCGTCCGCTCGCTCGTCACCCAGGGGAAGACGGTCATCTTCATCACGCACAAACTGCGCGAGGTGAAGGAGATTTCCGATAACGTCACCGTCATGCGGCGCGGCAAGGTCGTCGGCGAGGTGCGGACGGCGGATGTGACGCGCGAGGAGATTGCCCGCCTGATGGTCGGGCGCGAAGTGCTCGACCGCACCCGCAAGGAGGCGCGTGCGCGTGGTCCGCTCGTGCTGGCGGCGCGCAACCTCAACTATGTCACGCCGGAGGGGAAGCGCGCGCTCGCGGACGTCTCGCTCGATGCGTACGCGGGGGAAATCCTCGGCATCGCCGGTGTGGAGGGGAATGGGCAGACCGAACTGGTCGAGGTGCTGGCGGGGCTGACGCTCCCCGCCGCCGGCACGATTGCCGTCAATGGCGAGGATGTCACCGGCCACGGCGCGCGCGTCTGCCGCGAGGCGGGCGTCTCCCACATCCCGGAGGATCGGCTCGAACTTGGCCTGGCGGCGGACGCGAGCATCGAGGAGAACCTGATAATAGACCGCTACTACCGTATGCCATTCTCGCGCGGCGGCTTCATGAACCTCAAGGCGGAGGCGAAGAACGCGCGGGAGGCGATTGAGAACTTCGACGTGCGCACGCCGGACGCGAAGATGACGGCGCGGAGCCTCTCCGGCGGGAACATGCAGAAACTCGTCGTCGCGCGGGAGTTGTCCGCCGCGCCGAAATTGCTGCTCGCGGCGCAACCGACGCGCGGCATCGACATCGGCGCAACTGAACTCGTCCACCGTCAACTCGTCGCCGCGCGGGACGCGGGCACGGCGGTCGTGCTCGTCTCGGCGGACCTTGGTGAGGTGATGTCCCTCTCCGACCGCCTCGCGGTGATGTACAACGGCGAGATCGTCGCGATCTTCTCCGATGTCGCCGCCCTCACCGAGGAGGAGTTGGGCTACTACATGCTTGGCGTGAAGCGGCAAGAGGGAGTGGGCAGTGGGCAGTGAGCAGTGGGCAAGGGGCAGTGGGCAGCGCAGAGCGGCGAGGAACAAGGAACAAGGAACAAGAGGGTTGACTTCGACATCTTGTTCCTTGTTACTTTCGGCTCGTTACTCACGACTGCCCACTGCTCACTACTCACTGCCCACTGCCCACTCGTTGCGGAGCGACGCATGAGACAGCGGGCCGCACTCCTGGAAGTGGCGCGGGTAGTGATCGTCGTCGCGATCGCGCTGGCGCTCAGTTTCATCGTCATCCTGCTCGTGTCGAAACAGCCGGGCGAGGCGTTCAAGCAGTTCCTCACCGGCGCGGTGGTGACCCGGAACCGCGTGAGCAACTGGCTGGCGCAGGCGACGACGATGACCTTCACGGGGCTAGCGGTGACACTCGTCTTTCAGGCGCGGCAGTTCTCGCTCGGCGCGGAGGGGCAACTCTACCTCGGCGCGTTCATGGCGGGGGTGATGGCGCTCCACTTCCCCGGCAACGCCGTGATCGTCGCGGCGGTCGCCTTCATCGTCGCAACGCTCATCGGCTTCCTCTACGGCCTCATTCCCGGCTACCTCAAAGCGTACTACGGCGCGAACGAGATCGTCTCGACGCTGATGCTAAACGCGATCGCGACGGCGATCTACGCCTTCCTGCTCGTGCAGTTCCTTAAGCCGCCGGGCGCGGGGACGAACAACTCGAAGGTGTTCGCGATCTTCGGCCCGACGGGGCGGCTCCGCCCAATCATCCCCGACACGCAGATTTCGGTCGCGGCGATCCTCGCGATCCTCGCGGCGGTCTTCGTCCATGTCCTGTTGTACCGGACGACATTCGGCTACGGCCTGCGGATGAGCGGCTTCAACCTCCGGTTCGCGGAGTACGGCGGCGTCAACACGCGGCGGACAGTGATGCTGGCGATGGCGGTCTCCGGCGGCATCGCGGGGCTGGCCGGGGCGGGGCTGGTGCTCGGCACCTTCGGGCGCGTCAACGCCGCGCCCTCCGCCGGGTACGGCTTCGATGGCATCGTCGTCGCGCTGCTGGCGCGCAACTTCCCGCTCGCCGTCATCCCCGCCGCGCTCTTCTACAGCTACCTGCGCGTCGGCGCGGACGTAATGGGGCAGAGCACGGACGTGCCGTTCGAGATGGCGAACGTCATCCAGGCGATCATCATCCTGCTCATCTCGGCGGAGGCGCTGACGCGCTGGCTGCGGCGACGGCGGAGCGGGCACGATGAACTCGAACTCCCGCCGATGTCCGCCCCCGCGACGATCACGAGCACGCAAACCGTACCGACGGAGGCGACGGATTAGATGCAAGAAGCGCTGAGAGCGATCGTCACCTTCACCTTCATCGCGAGCGTCATCCGCATC
Organism: Thermomicrobiales bacterium; assembly: GCA_038232175.1. Lineage (GTDB taxonomy): Bacteria > Chloroflexota > Chloroflexia > Thermomicrobiales > JALYUS01 > JALYUS01. Next base: position 1,596 of record JBBSII010000325.1, on the reverse strand, counting down.
ACGACGCCGATCCTCCTCCCCGCGCTCGGCGGGCTGCTGACCGACCTCGGCGGCTCCGTCAACGTCGCGTTGGAAGGGATGATGCTGATCGCGGCGTTCACCGGGCCGCTCGTCTCGAACTGGGCGGACAGCGGCGTCGTCGGGTTGCTCGCGGGCGTTGCTGCGGCGATGCTCGCCGCCGCGCTCCTGGCGTTCGTCCATCTCAACCTCGGCGCGGACATCGTGCTGGCGGGCCTCGCGCTCAACATCTTCGCCTCGGGCGGGACGGTCTTCCTGCTGTTCAAAATCCTGCACGACAAAGGGTCGTCGAGCACGCTGGAGACGAAGCAACTGCCCTTCTGGGACATCCCGCTGCTCGATAAAATCCCCGGTGTCAATCAGGTCATCAGCGGACAGAATGTGCTGACGTACGCGGCGATTGCGCTGATCTTCGCGGTCGCGTTCTACGTCTACCGCACGAAGTGGGGCTTGCGACTCCGCGCGGTGGGCGAGAATGCGGACGCGGCGGCGACGGCGGGGATCAGCGTCGTGCGGACGCGGTACACGGCGCTGATCCTCAGTGGGATGCTCGCGGGGCTGGGCGGCGTCTTCCTCTCGATGGCGCAGAATGGCCAGTTCGTGCGCGACATGACGGCGGGGCGCGGCTTCATCGCCCTCGGCGCGGTACTGCTCGGCGGGCGCACGCCGTACGGCACCGCCCTCGCCGCGCTGCTGTTCGGCGCGGCGGACGCGCTGGCGAACCAACTCAAGCCCGTCGGCGCGCTGAAGGATTACGCGCAACTCGTCTCCGTCATCCCGAACGTCATCACGATCGTCGCGCTTGTCGTCTACGCGCAGCGGCGCAAGGCGCAGATCGCGAGCCGCGCCCGCCACTACCGCGAGCAACAGGCCCTCGCCGAACCATCAGCGCCCATGCTGACGGCGGACGGGGACTGAAGACTTTGAACCGCGAAGGCGCGAAGGACGCGAAGAAGGAGAGGAGACAAAGGAAGAGTTCTTTGCTTCTCTTTTCTCTTTTCCGTCCTTCGCGTCCTTCGCGCCTTCGCGGTTAAGCGTATTTGGAGGTTGAGATGGCACAGCGGGTGAATGGGGATGCGATTCCGGTGGTGATGGATGTGGACCCCGGCCACGACGATGCGCTGGCAATCCTGCTCGCGTACGCGCGGCCGGAACTCGACCTGCGGGCGATCACGGTCGTCGCGGGGAACCAGACGCTGCCCAAGACGCTGCGGAACTGCCTGCAACTCTGCACCGTCGCGGGGATCACCGATGTGCCGGTCGCGGCAGGCGCGGCGGTTCCCATGCTCCGGCCGCAGGAGATCGCGCCGGAGGTGCACGGGGAATCGGGCCTCGAAGGGCCACAACTGCCGGAGCCGACCGTCGCGCCGCAGGAGATGCACGCGGTGGATTTGATCGCGCGGACGATTCGGGAGAGCGACCGGCCCGTGACGCTCATCCCGACCGGGCCGCTGACGAACATCGCGCTCTTCCTGCTCAAGTACCCGGAATTGAAGGAGCGCATCAGCCACATCTGCCTGATGGGCGGCGCGATCACCGAGGGGAACAAGACGCCCTCCGCCGAGTTCAACATCTACG
>JBBSII010000324.1:0-5589 GCA_038232175.1 Thermomicrobiales bacterium | reverse complement strand
GTCGCTCTCGTACGCCCCGCCGAAGCGCGTTTCGCGCATCATGTACATCATGCCGTATTGCGAGTCGTTCAGGATCGCGCCCGCCCGCGCTACCGGCACAGTTCAGACGATCCAGTCGCGATCACGGGCGAAGGCGCGCAATGCCTCCTCCTGCACCGTGCTGCCAATGGCGCCGGGGGAGAGCGCGCGCAGTTCGCGCAGCGCAGCGTCGGTGGTGCTGCCGCCACGAATGCGGTGCGCCGCGAGCACCGTGCCCGTGCGGCCTTGCCCCATCAGACAATGGATGGCGACGGCGCGGTCGCGCGCGTGCTGCTGGTCGATGAAGGCGAGGGCATAGTGGAGTTGCGCGGGCGTCGGCGCGTGGAGATCATCTACCGGCAGATGGAGCCCCGCAAGGTCGTACCGCGCGAACGCCGCCGCGTCCAGCGGCGTCTCGGTGAGCGACAGCACCGCCCGAATACCTCGATCGCGCAACCATACAAGGTCATCATCGAGCGGTGTGGGCGCACCTAGTCCGTCCGGCGGCTCGTCGCGCGCGTCAGGCCCACGGCCGCTGCCCGGTCGTGGGCAGCCCGCCAGTTTTCCCTCAATCAACCAGTAAAATCCTTGCATCGCGCCCGCTCCCTCACCTCGGTCGTCGTCTCGACCACTTTCACTATCCAGCGTACCGCCGTGATGGGAGCGGCGCATCCGCCGGATGGTGAGGGGCACGACCTAACCAATCGAGGAGGCCAGGAGAGCGTTATGAGTCGGTTGCAAAAACCCTCCCCTCCCCTCTCGTACGGAGCCATCGCTCTGAGATCGGCGAATGTTTGAGTTCCGTGCGGCGATGGCTCCGTACGAGAGGGGCTGGGGGTGAGGAAATGCCTCCGGCGGTTACGAGGATTTGTGCTCCTCGTGGTGGGCGCGGCCCGAATCCCTCTTCTTACCACCGCCGGATTCTTTGTTGACCGTCGCCCAGGCGCGGCTCTCGGCCTCCTCCTTGGAGACGCCACGCTCCTCGTAGCTCTCCTCGATGTGCTCCGCCTGTCGCTTCTGCTTGTCCGTGTACGCGGACTTGTCACCCTGTGGCATACCGACCCACTCCTTTCCGGTCGCACAACGTGCAACCCTTCAAAGGATACGTCTCGCAAATCCCGTACCGGCGCGGATGCGACCAATCGTCACGCGGCACCGCAAACGTGAACATGCATTTTGCGCAATTTGCGGCTATACGAATTGACCGTGTGAGGCGGAGCGCGTATGATGCCCTGTCATTTCGGTGACGCGAAGTGGCACACGATGCGGCGAAGGATGGGTAGACGTGGCAGGTGACCGGGACCCAATTGCAAACACAGGCTTGGCCGAACGCCTGCAGCAGCACTCGCAGCGTAATGGCTATGCTCTCGGCATCGCGATGGCGCTCTGCATTCTCATCGGCTTTGCGGGGTTCATCTACCTCTACACGCACATCACCATCCTGCCCGACTTCTCGAACAAATTGAGCAGCACCGATGTTCCGGTGACGCGCGTGCCCGCCGGCTCGGCGGTTCCCGGCTCACAATTCATCACGCCCCCGGCTAGTCGCCAGCCGGGGACGCCGAACGCGAATGCGACTGCGGTGGCGCCCGTCCCAACCGGGGCGGCGAGTGGCAACGCGAACGTCGGCGTCGACCCGAATGCGACGGGTGCGACACCGGCGGCGGGCACGGGAACGCCCGCAGCCTCGACGGCATTCAAGGCGAGCTTCCGCATCGTGGGTGGCCCCTCGATCAACTTCCGCAGCGACGCCGGCAAGTCGAACAGTGTCGTCAAGACGCTCCCCCCCGGCACCGAGCTGCAATTCCTCAATCAGACGCAGGAAGTCCAGGGCGAAGTCTGGCGCAAACTCCGCGACTCCACGGGCGCGGAGGGGTGGGTGCGGGATATCGACCTCGAAAAGATCCCCGGCTAAACGCCGGAGCCTCGATGACGGACGGCACGGAGAGCGGCACGCGCGCCGCGCAAGGGAGTGTGACTCATGCAACAGATTGGTATCATCGGCCTCGGCCTGGTCGGGTCGTCAATCGGGATGGGCCTGCGAAAATGGGCAAGCGCCGACGGCAAGGCGAAGGTCGAGATCGTCGGCTTCGACATCGACGTTTCGAATGAGCGATACGCCAAGAACAAACTCGCGGCGGTGGACCGCACCGTGAATTCCCTGCCCGCCATCGCGGAGGCGTGCGATCTGCTCATCATCGCCACGCCAGTGCGCGCGATGCGCGATGTCTTCGAGATCATCGCCCCCCATGTGCGTGAGGGCGCGACGATCACCGACACCGGTAGCACGAAGGCGGAAGTGCTTGAGTGGGCGAAGGAACTCCTGCCCGCGACCGTCAATTTCGTCGGTGGCCACCCAATGGCGGGCAACACGCGCGGCATCGAGGGGGCGAGCGCGGAATTGTTCGATGGCGCGACCTGGGTTGTCATCCCCACCGTCAACGCGGGCGACGCGGCGGTGCAGAATGTCGTCGGCCTTGTTGCCGCGCTCGGCGCGTCCGCGCGCTTCCTCGATGCGTCCGAGCACGATGCGTACGTGGCGGGCATTAGCCACCTGCCACTCGCGATGTCCGCCGCCCTCGTCCACGCCCTCAGCGCGGATTCCTCATGGCGGGACATGAAGACCCTCACGGCGGGCGGTTTCCGCGACACGACGCGGCTCGCGGCGGGCGACCCGATCATGTCGCGCGATATTTTCCTGACGAACCGCGCGGGCATCGCCCGCTGGCTCGACCGCCAGATCGACGAGTTGGAGGCGTTGCGCGCCCTGCTCACTGAAACCGGCGAGGAAAGCGAGCAGCGCATCGAGGAGTGGTTCACCCAGGCGCGCGACACCCGCGCCGAGTGGGCGACACAGGAGGGCAAGAGCGGCGACCTCCTGCAGAACACGAATGAGGAACTGAATCAGGACATGAAAGCGTCGTTCGGGCGGCTCTTCTTCGGCAGCCTCGGCAACCGCAAGCGCAACCTCCCCGGCGTGAACGACCGCGACCCGCGCGGGAGATAGCGAGATTGGCCACAGAGGCACGGAGAGCACACAGAGAGAGAACAAGGAAATGAAGAATCTCTGACTCTGTAGCTAACCGCACCCTCTACGGGACGAGGGACCAGTCTTCCGGGAGTTCGTAGGAATACAGTTGGTCGTCCAGCGGGATGCCACCCGAGCGGACGCGGCCCCGGTCGCGCCGCCGCACGCGCAGGGCGTTGTTGTGGATCTGCACGATCCGCCGCGCCTTCAGATTAAAGAGCACCAGCCCGGCGCGCGCCGCTTTCATGCTCTCCTGCCGCGTCCGCTCATCCATCACGCGGAAGACTGGCGCGGCGGTGGGCGCGGGCGCGTCGCTGAAGAGTTGCGCGAGCCGTTCCGGGGTCTCCGGCGTGATGTGCTCGTCGAAGACGGCGAGACCGCTCGCGACATCCGTAGCGAGTTTGTCGTCGTACGACGCGAGCGCGCGCAGCAACGCGCCGACGGTGTTGGGGCGGTGGCTGCACGCAGCGATCATCGGTTTCAGGCTACCAACCGGGGCGACGAAACTGACGCTGCCGCGTTCGTCGATCACCGTGTAGCGCATCGTATGGGAGAGAAACGGGGTTCGCTCCTGCGTATCGGGGGACATCGGTGTGAACGCACTCCTCCGCGCAAAAAGAGGGCGACGCTGCGCCCTGTACGTATGACGCAATCATACCACCGTCCGTCGAACGATTCGACCTTGTGCCTTTCCGGTACAATGAGGGTAATGCAGCGCACACACCGGTATAGTGAGAGGGAGCGGACAACGTATGATCCTGGAACTCGACGAGACTGACCGGACGATCCTACGCCTCCTGCAGGAGAACGCCCGCACCGCCAACGCGGAAATTGGCCGCACGGTCGGCCTCTCCGGTCAATCCGTGCAGGAGCGCATCCGCAAATTGGAACTCGCGGGGATCATTCGCGGGTACGAGGTGAATCTCGATCCGACCGCGCTGGGGATGGCCGTGACCGCGTTCATCGAGATCACCGTGCCAACCGGGCGCGACTACGACGACGAGTACCAGAGCATCAGCGCGTGGACCACCCGCGAGGCCGAGGTGCTTGAACAGCACGGCGTCGCGGGGGACATCGACATGGTGCTCAAGGTGCGGTGCATAGACATTCCCCGCCTCAACGCGCTGATGTCCCGCCTCCACGGCGCGACACGCTCCCACACCAAGACGATCATCGTCCTCGGCACAAAGAAAGAGACGCAACGCTTCCCACTCACATAGCACGTTTCTCACAGAGGTTAGGCTATCTTCTTCCTGGTAGCGGTGAGCTTCAGCCTGCCGCAGAGGCAGACTACAGGCTGAAGCCCACCGCCACCTGAACACCCCCGATCAACGCGATCGCACGACGCGGTAAAAGAACGTCTCGTGCCTGCTTCCTGGCAGCCGTCTTGTTGTGTGAGTACGACCCACGAGATATACTTTCACTCGGTTAACGATTCATAGAGAGCATTTCGCACCAACTGGCATTTGCCCGCGCAAATCGTTTACTTGCACGCTGCGGAATGCGCTAACTGAGGGGAGGCCATCATGGCGAGCGCGACAATCGAGGAATATCTGGAAATGGTCTACCGGCTCGATCAGAAGGGCGGCCCGGTCATTGGCGCACGGCTCGCGGAGGCGGTGGGCGTCTCGGCGCCAACCGTGACGCAGACGCTCAAACGCATGGTCAAGGACGGGTACGTGCGGATGAGCGCCCAGAAGGAGATCACGCTGACGCCCGCCGGGATGGATCAGGTCCGCTCGATCCAGCGGCGACACCGCCTCGCGGAACTCCTGCTCACGGACATTCTCGGCTTCGATTGGCTCCAGGCGCATGTGGAGGCGGTCAAGTTCCAGCATGTTCTCTCTTCGGAGGTCGCGACAGCGATCTCGCGCACCCTGGGCGACCCGCTCACCTGCCCGCATGGCAACCCAATCCCCGGCAACGTCCCGGACGACTACACCGAAGAATCGCTCCGCTCGCTCGCCGCCGTGCCAGTGGGGGAGACGGTCACCGTTCGTCGCATCACGGAGGATGGCGAGGAGGAGCCGCAACTGCTCGGCTACTTCTACGAGAAAGGCCTCCTCCCCGGCACGACCGTCACCGTCCTCGAACAAGCGCCCTACGCCGGCACCGTGACCGTGCGCAAGGACGGTGCGGAGATGGCCCTCGGCGTCCGCGCCGCGCAGGAATTACTTGTCGCGGTGGTATAAGGCCACCCGATTCTCTCATCCCGGAATAGTAACGGTGGCCCCAGCGTGATATAAAATGTGGTGTGCGCTGATGATCGATGGTGCGCGGTGGAGCAGCGTCGGCACGCCAGTGTTGGAGGCCCACATGGTCGTCAAGGATCGACCCAACCGCAACGTGAAGGACCTGCCCGATTGCGGCGCGCCTCAGTGCGTCCGACGCCCCCGGAGGGGAGCCTCACGTTGAAGCAGGCGGCGGAGATGCTTAACGTCGACCTCGCATATCTGAAGCGACTGCTCGACGACGGGCAGATCCCGTTCACGGGGCGTGGACCGCAGCGGCGTATTCAGTATGGCGATCTCCAGACCTTCAAG
>JBBSII010000323.1:0-5597 GCA_038232175.1 Thermomicrobiales bacterium | reverse complement strand
GGTGTCAGTGACGACATCTGGACGATGGACCCGGACGGTCGCCGCCTCACGAATCTGACGAAAGCCCAGAAGGCGAAGGGGAACGACAGCGACCCGCAGTGGTCGCCGGACGGCAGGCGCATCGCCTTCGTCTCCGACCGCGACGGCAACCCGGACATCTGGGTGATGAATGCCGATGGTAGTGGGGCGCGGAATCTCACCCGTGCGCCCGGCGACGATGTCAACCCGCGCTGGTCGCCGGACGGCAGACGGATCGTGTTCGTCGCGTTCCGTGACGGCGACGCGGAACTCTACGCCATGAACGCCGATGGCTCCGAGCAGACGAATCTGACGAAGGCGGACGGTGACGACCTGCAACCCGCGTGGTCGCCGGACGGCGCGCAGATCGCCTTCGTCTCCGAGCGGCAGAAGAAGCCGCGCGAGCTGTACGTCCTCAGCCTCGACGCGCCGAAGACCCCGACGCGGGTCGCCGCGCCGCCGTGCGACATGGGCAACCCCGCGTGGTCGCCGGACGGCAGGACGCTCGCCGTCGTCGCGTGCCTCGGCGCGGATGGGCAGGGGGGGCCGGACCCACTGATCCATGCCGTCTACACCGTCCCCGCTGCGGGCGGCAATCTGACGACGGTGAGCGAGCCGAAACTCGACAGCGGCGGCCCCACATGGTCGGCGGACGGGAAGATGCTCGCGTTCTGGACGTACCGCACGCCGCAGCAGGCGGATATCGTCCTTGTCACCGTTGGCGCGAATGGGCGGCGGGTGATCCAGGCCCCGCCCGGCGTTGCGCGGGAACCGGCGTGGTCACTCGATAGCGCGACACTCGCCTTCGTCGGCGGCGACTTCACAATTGGGAATGTGATCGTCGCGGATCTCGGCGGCCCGGCCCATAACATCACGAACCACGCCGCGAACGACCGCTCACCGCGCTGGTCGCCGCAGAAACTGCCGTGAGTGGGGCAGAGGTCAGAAGCCAGAAACCAGAAGCCGGAAGCGGATAAGAGTCGATTGCAAAACCAATCCCCTCCCCTCTCGTAACGAGCCATCGCCCGAAGGCTTCGATACGGTGGGATCACGGCGGCGATGGCTCCGTACGAGAGGGGCCGGGGGTGAGGAAGTATACAGATACCTCTCCAACACGTGATACGGCGATTATCATCGCGAAGGGAGATCGGCTATGGCAGAGACGCACGCACTGACGACCGGATACGCGGATGTGCACGGTGCGCGACTGTACTACGAGGAGATGGGCGCGGGGCAGCCGCTCGTCCTGATTCACGCGGGCATCGCCGATTGCCGGATGTGGGACGAGCAGTTCGCCGCCTTCGCGGAGCGGTATCGCGTCGTCCGGTACGACATCCGGGGCTTCGGGAAGTCGGCGATGCCGCCCGGCCCGTCATCGACCTATCGCGATCTCCACGGGTTGCTTCAGTACCTCAGCATCGGGCGTGCGGCGCTGATCGGTCTCTCTAATCGGCGGTGGCATCGCGATCGACTTCGCGTTGCAGCACCCGGAGATGACGGGCGCGCTCGTGCTCGCCGCCTCCGGGCTGGGCGGCAGCACGGATTCACCGGAGATGGCGGCGCAGTACGCGGAGGTGGACGCGGTTCTGGCGCGCGAGGGCGTCCCGGCAGCGGTGGAGCGCGAGTCGCGGCTCTGGGTCGATGGGCCGCGCCGGACGCCGGATCAGGTGGACGCCTCCGTGCGCGAGCGGGTGCACGTAATGAATACCGCGATCTTCCTCCAACCGGAAGAGGTGGGGACGCGCGAGCGACTGGACCCGCCCACGATCACGCGACTGGGCGAAATGACCGCGCCGACGCTCGTGGTCGTCGGTGACGGTGACGTGCCGGATGTCATCGCCACCGCCGATCTGCTCGCGTCACGCATCGCGGGCGCGCGGCAAGTCATCCTTCCCGGTGTCGCGCACATGCTCACCATGGAGCGACCGGACGAATTCAACCGACACGTCCTCGATTTCCTCGCTGAGCAGTATCATTAAGCGCATCCCGTGATGCGATTTGCAGATGCGCGCACGGCGCTTCTCTCGGCACAAACTGAACGCCGCCACCCGAAGGTGGCGGCGAAGGCGAGCGGGACGGCCGGGGCGTTGGCTGATCCTATCCGTCGCCGAGGCGGCGGAGGAAGGAAGCCTCGCCACCCTCTCCTGTTCGGGGCGGCGCGCTCGGCGTCGTGGCGGCCAGCGCGCGCTGGAGCTTCGCCATCGAGTCGGGGGTGAGCGTGATGGTCAGGGAGACGATCTTGCCGCCGTGCACCGTCGCGTCGCCCTGGCCCTGCAGCGGCGCGATGCCGAGGTTCCGCCACGGGTCGATGGACGTGTTGTTGATCCACGTCACCCGCTCCCCGGCCACCTGGCGCGGCGCGGCGAGGTCGAAGTGGATGTGCTGCGCGACGATGCTCGCCAGGAAGGTCCGCACCGCCGCTTTCCCCAGGTAGGGACCGGTCGATCCGGGCGGCGGCGGGCTTTGACGCACCGTCGCATCGTCGGCGAAGAGGGCGAGCGCGCCGTCGACGTTCTGCGCATTCAACGTGGCGTCGAGCGCCTCGACAACCGAGAGGGGATCCTCGGCCGCTGCGGCGGGCATCACGGCAATCACCATTGCCAGTATCAGCGCGGGCAGGATACCTTTCCAGAGTTTCATCGGTCCGTCCCTTCCTTGTGGTTGGCCGCCGCGAGCGCGCGGGCCGCGATCCCGGTGCCTATCGTGCTTCGAGTGTGCCCCGGTACCCTGGCCGCCACCAGCGACAACTCATACACTTCCCCCATACAGTTGCGCGGCCGTCCTGCTACCATGTCGCGGTGCGGCGTCACGCGGCGGCGCTTCGGCACGGGTGAGGGAATGACAATGGGCGATGGGGCGACCCTCGGTGCGCTGCTCCGGCGATATCGCATCGCCGCGGGCCTCTCCCAGGAGGCATTGGGCGAGCGGGCGGGGCTGACCGCGCAGGCGATCAGCGCGCTGGAGCGCGGCCTGCGGCGCGCGCCCTACCGCGAGACGGTCACGATGCTGGCCTCGGCGCTCGGCCTCGACGCCGGGGAGGTAGCCATGCTGGAGGCGACGATCACGCGGCGACGCGGCCCGGTCGCCATTCGCTCGCTGCCGATGTTGCCCGTCGCGCCGACGCCGCTGCTCGGGCGCGAGGCCGATATCGCGGCGGTGATGGCGCTCCTGCGTCGCGATGATGTGCGCCTGCTGACGCTGACCGGGGTCGGCGGGGTGGGGAAGACGCGCCTCGGTCTCGCGGCGGCGGAGTCGATCGCCCCGATGTTCGCGCACGGCGTGTGTTTCATCGGCCTCGCGCCCCTTTCTGACGCCGCCGACGTGGCGGGCGCCATCGCGCGGGCGCTCGGGGTGGGGGAGAGCGCCGACCGGTCGATTATGGAAGGCATCATCGGCTACCTGCGCGACACGCAGACGCTCCTGCTGCTGGACAACTGTGAACATCTGCCCGCAGCGATGCCCATCGTTGCCGATCTCCTCGCCGTCTGCCCTCGTCTCAAGGTGCTGGCCACCAGCCGCGCTGCCTTACGTCTGCGCGGCGAGCATCGCTATCCCGTGCCGCCGCTCGCCATCCCGGACCTTGTGGCAGTCGTCGATGAGCAAACGCTCGCCCCCTATGCCGCGACGGCCCTGTTCGTCGCGCGGGCGCGGGCCGTCGCGCCCGGCTTCGCACCGAGTGGGGACGAGGCGGTCGCGGTCGCCGCCATCTGTTGGCGGCTGGACGGGCTGCCCCTCGCCATCGAACTGGCCGCTGCGCGGTCTGTATTCCTCTCGCCCACAGAGTTGATGGCGCGCCTCGCGCATCGGCTCCCCCTGCTGACTGACGGCCCCGATGATCTGCCGGAACGGCACCGCACCCTGCGCGCGACACTCGCATGGAGCGACGAACTCCTCCCGGACGCGGCGCGTGCGGTGTTCCGGCAACTCGCCGTCTTCGCGGGCGGCTGCACCCTCGCTGCAGCCGAGGCGGTGTGCGCGCTCACCGACGCCGGTGCACCCGCCGTGCTCGACATGGTGGGCGTGCTCGTCGATCACAGCCTCGCCCTCGCGGTTCGGGAGCAGGGCCGCGAAACACGCTACGCCTTCCTGGAGACCGTGCGCGAGTTCGCGCTGACGCAACTCGCACAGCGTGGTGAGAGGGAGGCCGCCTTGGCGCGGCACGCGCGGTACTATCTCGCGCTGGCGGAAGCGGCGGAGCCGGCGCTGTGGGGTGGGCCGGGGCAGCGGGTATGGCTGGAGCGGCTGGCGGGCGAGCACGACAACCTGCGTGCGGCGCTGGCGTGGTCCACAGAGGGCGGTGACACGGAACTGGGACTGCGGCTGGCAACCGCGCTCGGCTGGTTCTGGTTCATCCACGGCCACGCGACCGAGGGGCGGCGCTGGCTGGAGCTGGCGCTCGCCGCTACCCCGGCGGCCGGGGGCGCCGCGCGCGCCCGTGCGCTCAACGAACTGGGCGGTCTGGCGATCCAGCGGGGGGACCACGCGGGCGCCGTACCACCCTTAGAGGAGGCGCTCGGATTGTTCGGCGACTGCGGGGACGCGCGCTGGATCGCCTTCACCCTCTTCCGCCTGGGGCAGGCGGTGCGGTTCGGCGGTGATTGGCGGCGCGCCAGCGCGCTATTCGAGGCGAGCTTGGCCTTGTCGGGGGCGGGAGGTGAGGCGGGCGATATCGTCCGCGGCCTCCCGCTCGTCCACCTGGGGACGTTGCTGGTAGAGCGGGGCGACCATCCGCAGGGGCGGGCACTACTGGAGGAGGCGCGCACGCTCGGGCGCACGCTGGGAGACGGGGTGGCGACCGGCGCATCGCTCATTGGCTTAGCTTGGGCGGCGCACTACGCCAACGACGACGGGCGCGCGGGCGAGTTGCTGGAGGAAGCGCTCGCGCTGTTCCGGGAACTGGAGCACTACAACGGCACCGCGGACGCGCTGATCGGCCTCGGCTGGGTGAGCCTGCGCGCGGGCGATCGCGGGCAGGCAGCGGCGCTATTCGGCGAATGCCTCACGCTGTCGTATCAGCGGGGGGGCATGGCCCACGTCGCCGACTGCCTGCGCGGGCTGGGGGCGGTGGCCGGGCAGGCGGGCGAACCTGAGCGCGCCGCGCGGCTGTTCGGGGCGGCGGAGCGGCTGCGGGAGACGACCAGCCCGCCGTCCAACTCCTCGCAGAGTGCCTACGAGCATCACCTGGCGGCCGCCCATGCCCGCCTCGATGATGCCACCTGGCAGGTCGCATGGGCAACGGGACGCAACGTAGCGCTGGAGCGGACGGTCAGCGATGCGGTGGAGAGATACATACCGGCCTGACGCGCCGTTCGTGGCGTCTCTTGCAACTATTCTGATCAACGTGCTACACGCAAAACACCCAACAGAACGAAAGAAACAGGGACTGAAATGTCTTTTCTCATTGCATTTCTTTGCGTCCCTGGCATCTTAGCAGTTCGACTTTTCAGATCACGGCGGTCGCTTCTATTTCCACCTTCGCCCGGTCTTCCAGGAGCGCCGCCACCTGCACGAGGGTCATCGCTGGGTAGTGTACGCCAATCACTTCCCGGTAGACACGGCCAACGTCGTTGAGCGATGCG
>JBBSII010000322.1:0-5601 GCA_038232175.1 Thermomicrobiales bacterium | reverse complement strand
CTGGCGAGGATGCGTCGCCCTTCCTCCGCGTTCACACCGGCCAGTCGCACGATAATCGGTATTTGCGTCGGCACCTGCTCCAGCCCCGCGATCAGCCCCTTCGCCACCTCGTCGCCGCGTGTGATGCCACCGAAGATGTTGAAGAAGATCGCGCGCACCTTCGGGTCCGCGAGGATCAGACCGAGCGCCTTCGCGACCTGCGCGGCGTTCGCGCCGCCGCCGACATCGAGGAAGTTGGCGGGTTCGCCGCCTTCGACTTGCAGGGCGTCCATCGTCGCCATCGCCAGCCCCGCGCCGTTGACGACGCAGCCGACGTTGCCGTCCAGCTTGACGAAGGAGATGCCGGAGGCCTTCGCCTCCAGTTCGGTGGCGTTCTCCTCCGCCATATCCCGCAGGGACTCGTCCTGCGGGTGCCGGAAGAGGGCGTTGTCGTCCAGCACCATCTTGGAGTCGATCGCCAGCCAGCGGCCATCCTCGGTGCGGATCAGCGGGTTGATCTCGACGAGCGAGGCGTCCTCCGCGATGTAGGCGCGGGCGAGCTTCTTGACGATCTCCACGAAGTCCGCGATGGCGTTCGGCTCGATGCCGAGGGCGAAGGCGAGATTGATTGCCTGGTAATTCAGCAGCCCGCGCACCGGGTCCACCGGGACGCGGAGGATTGCATCGGGGTTCGTGTGCGCCACTTCCTCGATCTCGACGCCGCCCTCCGCCGAGGCCATGACGATGATCTGGCGGTTCGCGCGGTCCAGCGTGATGCCGACGTAGTACTCGGCGGCGATGCTCACGCCGGGGACGACGAGCACGCGGTTGACGACGTGGCCGCGAATGTCCATGCCGAGGATGCGCCCCGCGACCGCACGCGCCTCATCCGGCGACTTCGCCAATTTGATGCCGCCCGCCTTGCCGCGCCCGCCGGAATGCACCTGCGCCTTGACCGCGACCGTGCCGCCGAGCGCGCGCGCCGCCTCCGCCGCCTCATCCGGCGTCGTCGCGACCTGCCCGGTGTTCAGCGGGATGCCGTAGCGACCGAGGATGTCCGCCGCCTGATACTCGTGGATATTCACCCGTGCTCCCCCTTCAGGATCGTGCGATGCACCGACACTCATGCGGCCCGCATTCTCGCACGCGCGGCGGGCGGGCGTCTATCCGTGGGGGCATTGGCCTTGCATAGAGAAAGGTGTGTCGGTACACCGATAGAAAGGCTTGTGACAGATGGCAACGACAGAACTGCCGCAGTTTACGGCGGCGCAGAATGAACTGATCCAGCAGGAACAGGCGCTGCTCCGGCGTCTGGAGGACGTGATGGAGCGGTTCCCCGGCGCGGCGGAGGACCGGACGACGATCCGCGATGTCTCCCGCGCGCTCGACGACCTCTTCTCCGTCGTGATCGTCGGGGAGTTCAACGCGGGCAAGAGCGCCTTCATCAACGCGCTCCTCGGCCAGTCGGTGATGGAGGAGGGCGCGACGCCGACGACGACGCGCATCAACATCCTGCGGGCGGGCGAGACGACGACGCAGCGGATCGACAGCGACGGATTCGTCGTCGTCACGCACCCCGCGTCCTTCCTCGGGCAGGTGACGGTCGTGGACACGCCGGGCACGAACGCCGTGATCCGCGAGCACGAGGCGCTGACGCAGCAGTTCATCCCGCGCGCCGATTTGATCCTCTTCGTGACGAGCGCGGACCGGCCCTTCTCCGAGAGCGAGCGGCAGTTCATGACGGAGATCCGCGCCTGGGGGAAGAAGGTCGTCATCATCGTCAACAAGGTGGACCTGCTCTCGGATGCCGACCGCGAGAAGGTGCTCGCCTTCGTGCGAGAGCAGGTGCGCACCCTGCTCGGCTTCGAGCCGGAGATCTTCCCGGTCGCCGCGCGGCTGGCGTTCGCGGCCAAGCAGTCGCCACCGGGCGAGGTGCGCGACACGCTCTGGGCGCGCTCCCGGTTCGCGCCGCTCGAACACTACGTCATCGAGACGCTCGACATCGCGCATCGGCTGCGCCTGAAACTCCTGTCGCCGCTCGGCGTCGCGGAGCGGGTGATGGGCCGGTACCGGGACGCGGCGGACGAGCGGCTGCGGCTGCTTTCCGGCGACCGCGAGACGCTGGCGCGCATCGAGAGCCAGCTGGCTGTCTACCGCGCCGACATGGAACGCGATTTCGCGTACTACCTGACGATGGTGGATAACGTCGTCCTGCAACTCGTCGCGCGCGGGGATAAATTCTTCGCGGACACGCTGCGCCTGGGTCGCATCCCGGACTTGCTGAACAGCGAGCGCACGCGCGGCGCATGGGAGCGCGAGGTCGTGCTCGACACGCCGCAGCAGATCGACGGCATCGTGCAGGCGTTGATCGACTGGATGGTCGAGCACGACCTGCGGACATGGCAGGCGGTGACGGAACTCGTGCGACGGCGACAGACGGTGCAACCGAACACGGAGATGATCGGCGAGGTGTCGCAGCAGTTCGCCTACGACCGGCAGGCGCTCCTCAACTCCGTCGGCGCGCGGGCGCAGCATGTCGTCCAGCGATACAACGCCTCCGGCGAGGCCGCGCGGCTCTCGCGCGACGTGCAGTCCGCCGTCCTGCAGGCGGGGCTGGTGCAGGTCGGCGCGGTGGGGCTTGGTGCGGCGGTTGTGGCGGCGGCGACGACCGCGCTGGCGGATTTCACCGGCCTGCTCGCCGCCACGATGGTCGCGGCGCTCGGCCTCGTCATCCTCCCGGCCAAGCGGCGGCGGGCGCAGCAGCAATTTCACGCCCGCACGGAGGAGTTGCGCACGCGGCTCGTCGCCACGCTGCGCGAGCAGTTCGCGCACGAACTCGACCGCTCGCTGACGCGCATTGGCGAGGCGGTCACGCCGTACACGCGCTTCGTACGCGCGGAGGCGGAGCGGATGGAGAGCGTGCGCGGCGACCTCACCGCATCGCAGGGCGAGATCGACCGCATCCGGTACGCGATCGACGCGCTCGTCCCGGAGGTCGGCGCGGGGCCTGCCGCGTCACCGATGCCGCGTGACCCGTCCCTGCGGAGCCAGCCATCGGGCCTGCCGCCCGGTGTCCCGGCTCCCGCCGTCTCGGAGCGACGTGCACCGCAGTCGGTGCAGCCATTCGTGTAGAATGGCACGCATGGAGACCTTCGCGGACAGACGACGTGCCTTCGGCGAACGGCAACGGCGATTCCTCGCCGTGATCGGGCCGTGCCTGATCGCCGCCTTCGCAATCCTCGTGCTCGGCGCGGGGTCGCGCGTCCGTGGGCTGCCGTTCCCGCTCCCCGCCGCCGCGCTGCTCGGCGCGCTCGCCGTTGCCCTGATGGTCGTCGATCAGGATCGACCGGGGCCGAAACTCTGGCTCTACAGCCTCCTCTGCGCGCTCGTCTTCATCATCCTCGTTGTGCTCTGAGCGCTGGTCAAAACGCCCGGAGAAACCAAGTGAACCGCATCTGCCCAAAGGGCACCCAGCAGAGAGGACGCAGAGAACGCAGAGGAGAATAAAGAATTTTGGATTCTCTCTGCGTCCTCTGCGTCAATTCGGTTTGGCGTCCTTGCCGACGTGGGTGTGCTATGCTTGCCCCGCCGTGTTGTGGGAATGGATTGAGGAGGCGACGGATGCGCACGAACACCGCCAAGCAAAAGATGCTGCAAGGGAAGCCCGCCTTCGGGTACTCGCTCGGTCTCGGCTCGCCGCTCGCCGCTGAGGCGCTGGCGAGCACGGGCATCGACTTCATCCTGCTCGACAATCAGCACGGCTCCTTCGGCCCGGACTCGACGATCGCCTGCTTCATGGCGATGGCGGGCGGTTCCGCGATCCCGATGGCGCGGGTGGCGCGCAACGACTACACGATGATCGGCCGGTTACTCGATGAGGGCGCGATGGGTATCGTCGTCCCGATGGTCCACACGGTGGAGGAGGCGCAGAACGCCGCGAGCTACTGCCGCCTCCCCCCGGTCGGGACACGCTCGTGGGGCTGGGGCCGCGCCGCGCGCTACGGGAACGATTACCCCGATCACATCAACGACGAGGTCTTTGTCGCGGTGCAACTGGAGAGCATCACGGCGGTCGAGAACGCGGAGGCGATCATGTCCGTCCCCGGCGTCGATGGCTGCTGGGCAGGCCCGGCGGATATGGCCCTCTCGATGGGCATTCACCCACGCGATGCTGCGAACGACGACCGGCACATCCGCGCGCTGGAGCGCGTCGTCGCGGCGTGCCGGAACACGGGAAAGATCGCTGGCCTCTCATGCAGCAGCCCGGAGGAGATGGTGCGGCGCGCGGCGCAGGGGTTCCAGTTCGTCACGGGCGGGAGCGATCTCGGCTTCATGCTCGCGGGCGCGGCGGCGGGCATCAAGACGCTCGGCCTCTAGCGACGCACACAGCAAACGACTGCCGTCATCTTGCGTGCCTGTGTTATGCGGATAATCCAGAGAACAGGGATAACAAGCATCGGAGGGGCAGGATGGCGGTTGCTCTCGTACGTCCGGTAGCGCTTCGGCCGCTCCGGCTTAGCCCGACGAGCCTGCACCGCTGGCGCGAGTGCCCGCACGCCTACTGGCACGCCTATGTCCGCAAGAGTCCGGCGGAGGTGATCTTCAACCGCCCGATGGAGCGCGGCGGTGCGATCCACAATGTGCTGCGCGCCTGTTTCGAGAATGTGCAGGCGGCGGGCGAGTTCCCGGACGATCTCGCCGCGCTTGCGCGGGAATTCCTGCCAACCCACCGCTACCCGGACAATGCGATGTGGCACGAAGACCTGCGGTGGATCACCATGCTGGCGGATGCATACCTTGGCTCGCTTTCCGTATCGCAGTCGCGGGCGCATCTGCTCGCGCTGGAATGGACATGCAGCTACACACACGCGGCGTACCCGTCGTTCACCCTTTCCGCTCGCGCCGACCGCGTGGTACGGCTGGCGGATGGGCGGTACCGCGTCATCGAGTACAAGAGCGGTAAGCCCGACACGTACGACCTCGTGCAGATCGCCGCGCTGCACCTCTGCGTCGCGCATGCAATCCATTGTGACGACGCGATGATCACCGTCTCGACCGTCTTCCTGCGGACGAACGACGAGCGGGAATGGGTCTTCGGCCCAGGGATCGGGGAGTATCGCGCCCGGATCATCGACATCGCGCACGAGATTCGCCTCGCCCTCGCGGACCAGACACGCTTCGTGCCAACGCCGGGGCCGTTCTGCCGCACCTGCCCGTACATCGGGTCCTGCCCCGCCGTGCCCGACGAGTACCAGTGAGCGGACGCAACGAAACGCCCCGACCGTAGTGGCCGGGGCGTTGGATGTCCGTTGTGACGCGAGAGATGGGGTAGGTGAGGCGCGCTGATCCTTGCTCTCAGGCTGTTACGTATTACGCGACGTTCGAACCGCGGCGCATGAAGCGCGGCAGGCGCACCTTCGACCGCTTCTCCTCGCTCATCGGAGCGGCGTCCGGGCCGTAGAAGGCGCGGCGATCCGCGATCGCCTCGTTCTGCCTGATCTCACGAACCATCGCTGCGGCCATTGCGGCAGTCTCAAACATGATAGATGTCTCCTTTTCTGTCATCTGAGCGGCAAACCATCGTGCCGTTCATTCGATACAACGCAACTGATACTACATTTG
>JBBSII010000321.1:0-5607 GCA_038232175.1 Thermomicrobiales bacterium | reverse complement strand
GGACGATGCGGCGCATTTCCGCAACCTGCCGCCGCTCAACGTCCTCGCCATCGCGGAGGACTGGTGTGGCGACGTGATCGCGGGGCTTCCCGTGCTCGGCAAGATCGCCGATGCCTCCGGAAACATGAACATCCGGGTCTTCCTGCGCGACCAGAATGAGGACCTGATGAACCAGTACCTCAAAGAGGGCAAGTTCAAGTCCATCCCGGTCTTCGTCTTCTTCGACCAGCAGTTCCACGAGCTGGGCCACATGATCGAGCGGCCCGCCGCGCAGACGGAGGAGTCCACGAAGGCGCGCAATGCCTTCTTCGCCGCGCACCCGGAGTTGAACGCGCCGCAGAATGCCGATTTCGGCGACCTCTCGCCCGAGGCGCGGCAGGCGTGGGGCGCGGAGTCGACGAAACTACGCGCCGAGCGCGGCGCGGCGTGGAACCAATTGCTCGTGGACGAGATCAAGAAGATCACGAGCGCCGTCCCCGCGTAAAGTCAGCCCGCCAACGGTTCGTGCCCCGGTACATCACCGGGGCACGAACCGTTGGCGGTTCTCTAGGCTCGATCCCTTACCCTTGCGGCGCTTCCCCCGCCGATTGCGGCATTTCGGGGATGATGACCCCGGCGGCGTGGAGTTGCACCTCGATGCGCTGGTTGTTGTAGCGCATCAGCGGAATGATGATGTTGAGTAGGTACGCGGTGAGGTATTCCGGGTCGCTCATCTCCGCACCGTCCGGCCCGTTCTCCGGCGTCGTCTCCGCCGCCTCGGCGATCACCAGTTGAATCTCCTCCATTGTCAGGCCAAGTGGCACAGCGTTGTTCCTTTCTCTGCGCGTTGTTCGCCGTTCGCACCGGACGTTTCGGGCGCGTTCCCCATTGTTGCCTGATTGTAGCGTACCCGGAAGGCCCCGTGCGATGCCTCCCGGTGGATAGAATTGCGGCGGTGTCTGGTATCATGGGGCCGAGAGCGAGCGGCATGACGCGCGTTGGGACGCGCGGGAAGGCGAACGCGATGCAGGATTACCCGCCGGATCGGTTTCCCGCTTTGCTGGCCCGGTTGGAACCGCGACCGTGGCACACGGCGGCGCGTTTCCTCCTACGATCCGGCGGGGCGCGCGTCGCGGTGGACGATCCGCGTCGGCCCCTCGCGGCGGCGGTGATGCTGCCCGCGTCGTCCCTCGGTGGCGCGTACCTGATCTCCCTCGGCAATCCGGAGGCGCTGCAGGACTTTCTCGCCGAGGAACCGGGCGTCAGCCGCCTCTGGGTCTCCGATGCCGAGACCGAACGTCTCCTGCGCGACACGCTCTTTGGCGACCAGCGCACGGACATTACCATCCTCGCCGCGACGGAGGAGTGGCAATTGCCGCCGTTGGAGCGCGCGACGGTGCAGCCGCGCTCGCTCGGCCCGACCGATGCAGACACCGTGACGCTCCTCCTGCGCGGTGAGGGGGAGTGGCTAACGGACGCCTTCGGGAGCGTCACCGCCCTGCTCGCCGAAGGGCTAGCAGACGGGATCGAGGAAGACGGCAAACTCGTCGCAATTGCCGCGACGTGGGCCATCGCCGCGCCGTACGCCGAGGTGGGGGCGCACACGGACCCGAGCGCACGCGGCAAGGGGTACGCGACCGCGTGCGCGCACTCCCTGATGAGGATCATCGCGGCGAAGGGGCTGCTGCCGCAGTGGACGACGTTCACGGACAACGCGACATCATTAGGTTTGGCCCACATGCTCGGCCTCGTGCCGGTCGATGCGGGCATCGAATATCGGAGGGACGAATAATGGCATCCGAGCAGGGCGACCGATCGCACATCTTCGACACGACCAAATGGGAGCGGATGGAGTCGCCGGAGCGCCTCGCACGGCTCGATCCGCCCGCGATGGTCGCGCGGCTGGGGCTGCACCATGGGATGCATGTCGCCGATCTCGGCAGCGGCACCGGCATCTTCACCATCGAACTCGCGAAGGCGGTCGGTGAGTCGGGTCGCGTCTTCGCCCTCGATCAGAGCGAGGAGATGATGCGCATCGCCGGGTCGAAGAACCTCCCGCCCATCGTGCGCGTGATGCATGTGGACTTGCATCACGATCTGCCGATGCCGGAAGGCAGCCTCGATTGCTGCTTCATCGCTTTCGTGCTCCATGAGATCGAGCCGCCCGCGCACATGATCGCGCAGATGCACCACGCCCTGCGGCACGGCGGCAAGGTCGCGATCCTCGAATTCCGCGAGGACGCGCCGGAAGGGAACGGCCCGCCCAAACCCCGCCGCATCGGCGCGATGAAGGCGACAGAGATGCTGACCGCGCAAGGATTCGACGCGCCCGACGTCGTCTGGCAGAACGACATTGAATACCTCATCGTCGCCACTCGCCCCGACCCGGCGCAGAATTTCTGAGCCACACTTCAGTCCGTGCAGCGATCACCGTGCTACGCGACGAGTTCTCGCCCGATGGCGACGGTTTCGTACGCGCGCTCGTCGATGATCGCTTTCAGGTGCTGCGCGGCCTGCCAGCACTCGTCGTACGCGGTGTAGAGCGCGATGGGCGCGAGACGCACGATGTTCGGTGGGCGGAAATCGGGAACGACCCCGCGCGCCTTGAGCGCCTTGCCGATGCGCGCCGCCTCGGCGTGCTCGACCGCGACGTGCCCGCCGCGACGCGCATGGTCGCGCGGCGTGCCGATGGAGTAACTATACGGTGCATCGGTCAGGCCCATCGCCTCGATCAGGTCGATTAGATAATCCGTGCGGGCGAGGGATGCGGCGCGGATGCGGTCGATACCCGCCTCCCGGAACATCTGGAGCGAGCCTTGCAGCGGCGCGGTGCTGAGGAGCGACGGGGTACCGATCTGCCACGCGCCCGCGTTCCCGGCGCCGGAGAAGGTGTGGACCATGTCGAACTGCGTCGCCTTGTTGCTGCCCCACCACCCGGCCAGCCCCGGCGCGACGCCGAAGTGCTTCCGGTTGACATATAGCCCCGCCGTGCTGCCGGGGCCGCTGTTCAGGTACTTGTAGGTGCACCAGAAGGCGAAATCGACGCCCCAGCGGTCGAACTCGTGCGGTACGAGGCCGACCGAGTGGCAGCCATCGATGCCGATGAGCGCACCGTAATCGTGCGCGGCGGCGGTGAGCCTGCCGATGTCCAGCAGTTGCCCGCTGCGGTAGTAGACGGCGGGGAGGATCACGATGGCGGTCTCGTCCGTCATCGCGGCGATGATGTCCCCTTCCTCGATCATTCGACCGTCCCGGCTCGCGACGACGACGATGTCCGACTCCGGGTCGCCACCGTGCAGGCGCACCTGGCTTTGCAGCGCGTAGATGTCCGAGGGGAAATCGAGCGCCGTGGCGATGATCTTTCGCCGTCGGCCCTCCGGTTTGTAGAAGCCTGCGGCGAGTGTATGCAGATTGACCGTCGTGCTCGCGGTGACGATCACCTCGTCCGGCTCCGCGCCGACGAGCGGGGCCATCAGCGCGCCGAGGTCCTCCGCGAGCGTGTACCACGGCGGGTCCGCGCCAAGCCAGGCGTCGATGCCCTGCGTCTTCCACTCCTCCAGCACGCGCAGGAGCGTCCGCTCCGCGTCACGCGAGCAGAGGCCGAGCGAGTTGCCGTCCATGTAGATTGTGCCGGGTTGGAGGTAGAACCGCTCCCGGAACGATGCGAGCGGGTCGGCAGCATCGCGACGACGCGCCTCATCGCGGCTGGTATCCATCATCGAGGCTTCCTTTCCGTGGGGACGATCACGACGGGGCGCCGGGCATGGCGAAGTACATGGATAACGACGCCCTCGGACGATGTATCATCAAGCATAGCACGGCCCCCACCGAGCACGATCAGGTCCGCATCCTGCTCATCCGCGACCTCGATGATCGCTTCCTGCGGCACACCGTCCATGATGAGATGCTCGACCCGCGCGACGCCTGCCCCGCGCACGATCACACTCGCCGCCTCGATTGCCGCCTGCGCCTCGGCCCGCAGGCGTTCGTACCGCGCCAGCCCTTCCGCGCTGAACTGGAAGCCCGCGCTCGTATCGATCACGCCGAGGATCGCCACCGTTGCGCCCGTCGCATGGCCGAGCGCGGCGGCATGAAGAGCCGGGGTCTGTGCTGCCGCAGAGCCGTCGACCGGCAGAAGGATGAGGTGATAGCGCGGCGACGGATACGCGATGGCATCAGTTGGCGGCACTCGACTTCACCATGCGTGGCGGCGAAAGGACATCGGCGTCATGCTGTCTCAGAAATGTGAGGTAATCGGCGAGGAAAGCGCGGAGTGCGTCGTATCGCTCGCGTTGTTCCATGGTCATCACCCCGGCACGGGCCGCAAATCCTAATCCGCGCAGGCGGGTTGCGAAACTATGCCAATCGAATTGCCAGTCGCCCTCGGACCGATCAAGATTCCTGATCGCCCGGCGTAGCCGCCGGGGGAGTGACGCGGTCTCTGCCGTGATGACATCGATCTGGGTATCAATCTCATTACGAGTAAACACGGATTCCGATAGCGGCGGGGCCTGCAACGGGATGGTTGGCGGCCACACCCCGATGCGAGCGAAGAGCGGCAGGGCATCGCGCAAACTCCGCAATAGCGTATGATACCGATCTTGTTGATCCGCAGTCATGTCGCCACCAGTGTAGTACACATCCAGCTCAGTTAGATAATCGCACAAGAGATGATCCCAATCGAGTGAATAGAGACGCGCTCACTCTCGGACGTGGTCTCCCACTCGGTAACCGTGTTCGGCAGCCAATCCACCTCTGCACGGAGCGCGCTCAGGCTTCGCTCAATTCGGTCTGCAATCTGGGTCGTCGTAGCCATCGCACGCTCTCTCGATCGCCGCTTCGCAAGACACGCAACCCGGCAGGCGGCTGAAAGGCGGTCATCCAGCGCGCGAAGCCGATACGATAGTCTACCAGAACCCACGGAGCGCCGTTCGGGCCGCGCAACGCGCCAGAATGCCGCACGACGGTAAGTTGCAACGCACTGTGGTTAATAGCTGACAAGCACGCCACTATGACGGTCGAGAATCATGTCGCATATGCTGTCGAGATAGTCGCTCAAGGTTGTTCCGGTCGGCCACTCATTGTTTGCCATCATATGCCGCAAGTAATGAACCTCAGCAGAAGTCAGCCGATCACTGCTCTTCAGGATATTCCCCTGTCACTGCATACCGGCAAGACGCCCACCCGCTCTCCCGCTCGGTGCCGGATCGAACCCTGCTGTCGCGATGTGGGCGAGTACACGCTGAAGTTCGTCCAATGTCAGGTGGCGCTCGCCAGTTGCTGCCTCATCGACAAGTTGGGAACCAAAAACGATCCAGACATAAATCATCCTCTCCTGCCCGACAAAGGGAGCGTCAGGTAGGCGAGGCAATCTGCTGGATCGCTGCTACGCGAGGCGCTGAAGCGCGCGGCGCGGCATTAGATTGCGCGGCCTCAAACAATACTGGCTTCATCGTACCATGTTCGTCAAATGCATGTCGCTACACGCCCGCGCCGAAGCGGTCGAGGATGAGGGCGATGTGCTTGATCCCCTCGATGTAGTCCGCGAGGCGGATATTCTCGTTCGGGGCGTGCGCGTTGCTCTCGCTGTAGCCGACGCCCGCGCCCGCCATCGGCACGTTAAACTTG
>JBBSII010000320.1:0-5607 GCA_038232175.1 Thermomicrobiales bacterium | reverse complement strand
GTAGGCGGCGTAGGCGTCTTCGTGGGCCGCCGGGAAGCGGTTCTCCGGCCCCAGACGATAGTCCACGGAGACGACCACGCACCCCGCCTGGTTCGTCAGGCCGCGGCATGAAGCATCGTAGACATCGGTGCTGTAGAGCACCCAGCCACCGCCGTGGAAGTAGACGACCACGGGGAACGGGCCGGTCCCGCTCGGTGTGTAGACACGCACAGGAATTTGCCCGCCCGGTCCGGGGATCGTGCGGTTCTCAACCTTGGCGACGGGTTCCGGGTCGGTGCTGATGCCGCGCTTCTTCGCCACTGCGAGGGCGGCATCCTTGACGCTCGGCCCCATGCGCGCCTCCTGCGGCGTCAGGACATAGGGTGGCGGGCCTCCCGCAGCGATCTGAGCCACGACCTCCTGCGCGTCGGCGTCGAGCGGCTTCTGGTCGGCACCCGGCCCGAGCACCGTGCCAATTGCCCCGAGGACCTGCGCGGGCCGCAGCAAGTCCTCGAACGCCTTCGGCACCGGGCTGGTGTTCGGGTCGAGCAGCGTCTTGATGATCGCCGCGTGCCGCGCCTCAACCTGCACGATCTGCCCCGCGACGCCGAGGATTTTCTTGTCCTGAATCTCGCGGGCCGCGCCATCGTAGGCCGCGACGCCGGTCGGTTCCAGCTTGTTCGCGATGCCGAGGATGCCCGCCTGGGTGGTGGGGTCGCCGAGTTTGGTGAAGTCGTAGGACTTGCGCGCCTTGACCGGCATGCCCCCGGCCTGGGTGATCGCCTGGGTGAGCGCATCGACGTGCGCCTGCTCGTGCGCGCCGATGATGGCGAGGTACTTCGCGGCGTTGCCCTGCAACTTGCCAGAGCCGAGCGCCTGCTTGTAGAAGGTGTTCTCCAGGTGCTCCAGCGTCAGCGCGTAGTTCAGGACCATCAGATCGTTCTCGAAAATGGGCGCCATTCCTCTTCCTTCCACTTCCATCCATTCAACGGTCCCGGCGGCAGTGCCGACACGAACTGATACCCCGGAGGCTCAGTCCGTCACCGGATAACCGGGGCACAGGTCGCCAATGCGCAATACTGATGCCATGACTCCCGCTACAGGTGTGAAGGTGCGGATACATTTGTGCGTGGCTCGTTATCCTTCGCAGAGGGAAGGGTACCGAGCCACGCACGGAGGAACGCGTACTATTCCACGTAGCGCCGGTTTCAATTCCTCACCCCCTCCCCTCTCCATCGCCTAAATGCTTCGACCGATCAAGTTCACGGCGGTGATGGAGAGGGGAGGGGAGGGTTTGGCAGTCACCTTTTAAACAACCGAGCGGCGGGAGAGATTCCCGCCGCTGAAGAGGAGAAAGCGCCTATTCGAGGTCGTACGGCACGTCGTACTCGGCGGCGAGGTCGCGCAGATCATCGCGCACGGACTGATGGAGCGGCACGCCGGAGACGCTCCGCTCGCGGTACGCATCGAACTCCGGCTGGCCGGGGGCGAGCACCGCGTCGTGGCCCGGCGCGGGCGGGGTCGCGCGCAGCGTCGCGAGCATGTCATCCATCTGCGCGCGATAGGTCTCCATGTCGGTGAAGGCGTCGATCCGCCACGCCATGAAGCAGTGGCAGGTGCCGGGGTGCGCGTGCTCCCCCACGCCGCGTCCGGGGATGCGCTTGCTCCATGTGCCGCCGGAGAGCATCGCGCTGAAGCAATCAACCATCACCGCGAGGCCGTAGCCCTTCTGGCTGCGGCCCGCGTAGTCGCTGCCGAGCGGGGCGAGGGCGACCGCCGTGTTCGGGTCGGTCGTGAACGCACCCTCCTTGTCCACCGCCCACCGATCCGGGATCGCCTTGCCCTCGCGCTTGGCGATCTCCACCTTGCCCCACGCGACGCTCGTGGACGCCATGTCGAGCAGGAACGGGTCGGAGGTGTTGCCGCCGGGGAAGGCGATCGAGAAGGGGTTCGTGCCGAGCACGGGGATCGCACCGAACGTCGGCACGAGGAGCGGCCCCGCGTTCGTCATGCTCATGCCGCCCAGCCCCTCATGCACCGCCATCATCGGGTAGTAGGAGAGCGCGCCGAGATGGTTGCTGGCGCGGACGGAGACGGTGCACCAGCCGGTCTCCTTCGCCTTTGCGATGCATCGCCGCATCGCCTCCGGTGCGACGACGAGGCCAAGCCCACCGTCGCCATCGAGGGTCAGCGTCGCGGGGCCTTCCGCGAGCACGGTGATCTCTGGTTGCAGGTTGACGCTCCCGGCGCTGAGCCGGTCGAGGTACATCCGCATCCGCGGGATGCCGTGCGAGTCGATGCCGTGGACATCGCTGAAAATCAGCACGTCCGCCGCCTGCGCCGCGTCCCCGGTGGGCACGCCCATGCGGACGAAGAGCCGCTCCATGAACGCCCGCATCGCGTCCGGCGCGATCAACGTGTGCTGCTCGGTTATCGTCCCCACCATTTCGCCGCTCCCTTCCTCATCGACCTCATGCGCGCCGCCCGTTGCGCGCCCGGAGATGCACGGCCCGATGGTATCACGGATCACGGGTCACGGAGCAAGATCGCCCGCCCGCCGCCAGATCGTCCCATCGACGCCCAACGCGAAGACGAGAACCGGATCATCGCCCGTCACGGCGAGGGCGAGCACGGGCGCGCGGGTCAATCCCTCGCTCCAACGCACGAAGGTCCGTCCATGGTCCCGCGAGCGGTGGACGCCGTCGCTCGCGGCGGCGAACACTATCCCGTCCGTGCGGTAACGGGGCGATGTAGCCAGGGCGGTGATCGCCACCGGATCGCCATTGTTCGTGGTGAGCGCGGCACCGTGCCAGAGTGGGGAACGCGCGCCACCGCGCGTCTGCCAGGCATTGCGACGGGGCTGAAGCACCTGTCCATTGAGGCCGATAAAGAGCGCGTTGTCATCGCTGTTCGCGGAAGGGCCGGTCGGCGCCGCCAGCGGGAGTGTCCCCGTTTCGCCTTGCGCTTCCAGCCAGCGCGCCCAACTCCCGCCGCCATCGGTCGAGCGCCAGAGCGTCACCACACCGGTTCTGGGTGCGGGTTGTATCGTGCCGACATAGAGCGTCTGACCGCGCGCATTGTCGGGCGCGCAGGCGAGGGAGACGATCATCGCACCGTCGAACGGTGCGTCGAGCGCGCGCCACGTCTCGCCCTCGTCGTCCGACGCGATCAGGCGATTGTCGAGCGTCGCCGCGAACACCGTTGTCGCCCCGGTGACGACGATTCCGGTTGGTGCATTGTCCCCTTGCGCGGGCGCTTCCCAACTCGTCCCGCCATCGCGACTGCGGTAGATGCCCGCGTCCGTCGCCGCGAAGACGAGCCGACCGCTCCCATCATTAGAGGAGATCGCCACTCCATACACGTCCGCATCGGTGAGCGCGCCCCCGGCGTTGACCCATGTGCATCCGCCAGCGCGCGAGACCCGGAGACCGGCCTCCGGCCCTGCTGCGAAGAGCGTTTCGTCAACGTCGAAGTCCGGGGAGACCACGAGCGTACTCAGTGCTGTCGCCCTTAGGCCAGTATTGGCGGGAACCCATTCGTCGTTCGGATCGGTCATGGCGAGGCGCGCGATCCCATCCCGATAGAGGGCCGCCACCAGCGTCTCCCCGCCGTCGTCCGGCACGAAGGCGAGGTCGAGCACGGGCGGCAGCATCTCGCCCGTCAGCCGCCACGTCCCCCCGCCGTCGTGCGAGAGCGCGACTCCATCGTCCGTCGCCACGGCGATGTGGCGGGATTCCGCGTCGCGCGGTGTGAACGTGACCGCACCGATGCCCCCTGCGGGCAGGCCCGGCACGAGGTCCCAGTTCGTGCCGCCGTCGTCCGAGCGCCAGAGGCCGTCGCTCTCGGTCCCGGCGAGAACGAGCCGGTCGCGCGCGAACACGGGCGAGACGGCGAGGCACTGCACGGCGGGGTCGTCGAGCGGCAACTCGACCGCCCGCCACGACTTGCCGCCGTTGCGGGTGCGGTAGAGGCCGGACGTGGTGGCCGCGAAGCCGGTCTGATCGCGCGCGGCGTCGGGCGAGAAGGTGAGCGCGAGCACGGTGAGGTCGAGCAGGCCGGCGTTCGCCCCCGCCCACGTCCGCCCACCGTCATCAGAGCGGAGGATGCCGTCCCGCTGCGTGCCGATGAAGACGCGCTCCTCTGGTCCCTCATCGAGCACGACAGCGATCGTGAAGACGCGCCCGCCGGAGAGCGTCTGCCGCCAGGTGCGCCCGGCGTCGGTCGAGCGGTGGAACCCGGTCTGTGTGCCGGCGAAGATCAGATGATGCTCCACGAAGCGCGCCGAGGCGGCGACCGCGACGAGCAGCGGCAGCGGCCTCTCGCTCCCGGCTGACCACGCCCGCCCGCCATCCTCCGAGCGAAAAAGCCCCGCCGCCGTCGCCGCGAAGAGCGTTGCCCCGCCTTGTCCCGTCGGCACGGTCGCGAAAGAGACGACCGTGCCGCCCTCGTGACTCGCCAGATGTTCCCACTCCCCCGGCATCACACGCTCCTCCCCGTCGCTCAAGAGCCAGCAACCAGTATACTGTCTCGTCGGCTGCAACTCGTTACCTGCCCACCCCGCGACGTGAAGGAGCCTGTACTATGATTGAAGAACTGGACACGGTAGCCCTCACGGAGCCGTTGCTGGATCACGGACTGGCGAAGGGTGCGGAAGGTGTCGTCGTCATGGTCTACGGCAATCATCAGGCGTATGAAGTGGAGTTTCTGGACGGGCCGCGCACGGTCGCGCTTGTGACCCTAACACCGGATACGGTGCAACTGGTGCATCGCTTCACGCCCGTATCGGCAGCGGCAGCGGCACGCTGACACAGGCATCCTTCTCGCTCTGCATCATGCGCCACCCTCACCCCCTTCATCGTGCCAGTTGACCGGTGTGACCGTCCGTGCGCGCCAGTCTTCGCGCAGGATGGAGTAGCCTACTTTATCCATGAAGGTACCGCTGGCCGTCGGGAAGTCGAGACAGAGATGGGCTTCCTTCACATAGCCACACTTGCGAAAGACACGACGCATCGCGATGTTGTCGACCCGTGTCCAGCCTTCCACGCGATGCTTTGCTGGGAAGGTCTGGAAGAGGTGATCGGTCAGCCACACAATCGCTTGCGCCCCGATGCCCTGCCCCCGATACGCTGCGTGCAATCGAATGTGAACTTCCGCATGTTTTGCTGATGCATCCTGGTATTGCACGACGCCCACGCGGGTCGCGCCGCCGAGCGTGATCCAGAAGGTACCGGTGTAGAAGTCTTTGTCAATCCACGATGCGACCTGCTCCCTCGTTGGCTCGGGGACGCCGTTATACGGGTAGGTATCGGCGGCAACGAAGGCGATCAGCGCATCCCGCTCATCAGGCGCAAATTGCACATATGAGATCGTCCGCTGTGTGTGATCGAGTCGTGATGGCATAGGAACCTCGCTGTCGCGGTGCCGACGCGAAAGAGCCGTTAAGGAGCCTTCGCCGCGATTGGGTGCTTGTGCCGGATGAGGACATCGGTCGTCAGCGCCATCACTGCGGTGCTGACGCTCCCCTCCAGCGCGGCGAGCACGACGGGCAATGGGTCGATGATGCCCCCATCCCAGGCGTCAACCCAGTCACGACGGAGGACATCGAAGGTCCATCCTGATTGGCCGGAG
>JBBSII010000319.1:0-5611 GCA_038232175.1 Thermomicrobiales bacterium | reverse complement strand
TCATCGGGTGTGAGGGGACGGAGCGGCTCTTTCTGCGGACGGGGCATGGGCAGACTCCTCATGAGACACGATACGAACATGTCTCCCCATGCTCTCACTCTGCCCGCCGAAAGGCAATCTCCAACACAACTGACCCACTAGCGCTTCCATGTCTGCCGGGCTACCGACGAACATCGAGCTCATGAGCACGGTTCTAAGGCAGCAATCAAGCGTGTCGCAGGTGAGGTCTTCCCACAAGTAGTAGGCCGCGATCCGGATCCTCGCGAACGGCAGCACATCTGCGGGACGTAGTCAGTGGCGAGAACGACGAGGCGCGTCGTTGGGCCGCAGATGTGCCGCATCTCAGTGAGGAAGGTCTGCACCGATTCGCCACCCACGATCCCCGCCGCGATCACGGCATCAGGGTGAAGTTTTGCGATCTCTTCTCTGGCGTCAGCGACGTTCGTCACCTTGCCGATAACCGCGACATCCGCCATCGCCCGGAGCATCGTCTCCACCACTGTCCAGCGGATGTCGTCCGATGGGACAAGAAATACCCTCCGCCGCTGCCAAAAAGCCCCACCCGCTATCTCCATCGCCCGATAATCTGCCATCCACATGCAATAGTGCAGAAGTATACCGGTTACTATACTGATGTCAAGACGTGAGCAGCGTTTAAGAAACATTTCGCTTTTGCGACGCGGAATCTCTTCGGAAAAAATATTTGCGATTGTATTTGATTAGCAATCGGCCGGCAGGAGCATGATTACTGGTTGCCGAGGATGCGGCTGAGTTCGCGTTGGACGAGGTCGGGGCGTTCGTCGCGGAGGGAGGGGAAGGCGATGCGGCGGCGGCGCGTCTCGGAGCGGTCGATCGCCGCGATCACGAGGGCCTCCTCCATCGCGGGGCCGCGATTGAGTTCGACACCGCCCGCGTCCACGACGAAACTGCCACCCCAGAAGTTGATGCCGTCCTCCCACCCGACGCGGTTGCACTGGACGATGGGCACCGTCATGCTGCCCGCGTAGGAGCGGCAGAGCGCGCTGACGTACTCGATCGAGGCGATGTCGCCGGTGCGGCTGTCCATGCCCCGGCCCGGATGGTTGTTGCAGAAGAGCAGGATGTCCGCGCCATCCATCCAGAGCAGGTACGGCGTGCTCATGTGCCAGAAGTCCTCACAGATGAGCATCCCGACGCGACCGAACCGCGTGTCGAAGGCCCGCACGCTCTCGCCGCGCGCGAAGAACCGGCCATCGTCGAAGAAGCCGTACGTCGGCAGGTAGACCTTGCGGTGGACATGGACGCACTCGCCCCCGCTCCAATAGGCGGCGGCGATGTAGTAGCGGCCCCGCGCATCCTCCTCGACGAATGAGAGCACGAGGTCCATCGGCCCCGCGAGGTCGGAGAGGGCGCGCAGGCGGTCATCGTGCGCGAGGAGCGCGACGTCGGGCACGAGATCGCGCAGGAAGTAGCCGGTCAGCGCGAGTTCGGGGAAGACGCAGAGATCGGCCCCCGCCGCCCGCGCCTCCGCGATCACCCGCTCGTGCGTGGCGATGTTCGCGTCGAGGTCGCCGAGGTGCGGGCGCACCTGCGCCAGCCCGACGCGCAGGATGTCGCCGGCGTGCGAGACCGCAACGCTCCCCACCTCATCGGCGGGAAGCGTCGGGACGGTGGGCATACTCATTTCTCAAACCATCCTTCTCTCGGGGCAAGCGGGGAGAAGCCGGGGAGAACCGCATCTGCCCAAAGGGTGCCTGGCAGAGGAAAGGGGATTGAACCACGAAGGCGCGAAGAGCGCGAAGGAAAGAGAAGGAAAAAAGAGACGCTCGTTCCCATCTTCGTGTCCTTCGGGCCTTCGTGGTTCAATCCCCTCTCTGTGTTTCTCTACGTCCTCTGCCGGGTGCCCTCTGGGCAGATGCGGTTCATACCCGTTTTCGGTTTCTAGTCGCCGTCACCATCGGCGGGGACGAGTTCCGGCAGGGCGGACCGGGTGGCGCGCCGCTTGGTTGGGGCAGCGCTTTCCGGTGCGGCGTCCGGCGTGTCCACGAGGCCGGTGACGATGCCGTTATCGTCCGCGCCCTGCGGCACGCGGGCGAATGAGGCGACGCGGTCGCCATCGTCCATCCGCATGACCATGACGCCCTGCGTGGCGCGGCCAATGGCGCGGATCGCCTCAACCTTTGTCCGCATCACAATGCCGTTCGCGGAGACGAAGATCAGTTCGTCCGTGTCCTCGACAACGTTGGCGACGACGAGATCGCCCGTGCGCGGGGTGACGCGCATCGCGATGACGCCGAGACCGGCGCGCTTCTGCACCGGGAAGTCGGAGACGCGGGTGCGCTTGCCCAGACCGCTCTCCGCGATGACGAAGAGGCAGATGTGCTTCACATCCGCGACGTGGATCGAGTCCGCCGAGACGAGCGAGTCGTCCTTGCGCAGCGAGATCGCGTGGACACCGGCGGCGGTGCGGCCCATCGAGCGGACGTCCGACTCGTTGAACCGGATCGCCATGCCCTTGCGAGTGACGAGGATCATCTGATCCTCGCCGCTCGTCACCTTAACCCAGCGGAGTTCGTCGCCCTCATCGAGGCCGAGCGCGATCAGGCCGGAGGAACGGACGGAGGCGAACGCCCGCAGTTCGGTGCGCTTGATGCGCCCGTTCTTCGTGACCATCGTCAGGTATTCCGATGAGGCGTAGTCGCCGACCGCGAGCAGCGTCGTCACCGTCTCGTCCTGCTGGATGTTGATGAGCTGGATGATCGGCACGCCCTTCGCGGTGCGCGAGGCGTCGGGTAGTTCGTGCACCTTGATCTGGAACGTCTTGCCGCGATCGGTGAAGAAGAGGAGCGAGTCCATCGTGCTGCAATGGAGGATGTGCTCGACCTTATCTTCTTCCTTCGGCTTGACGCCGGTGATACCGCGCCCGCCGCGATGCTGCGTGCGGTAGGTGTCGCCGGGGATGCGCTTGATGTAGCCGGACTTGGTCAGCGTGACGACGACATCGACATCGGGGATCAGGTCCTCCTCGCTGAGGTCGCCGTTCGCCTCGGCGCGGATTTCGGTGCGTCGCTCGTCGCCGAACTTCTCCTTGAGGTCCGCGAGGTCGGCCTTGATGATCGTCAGCACGCGCTCGGGGCGAGAGAGGATGTCCTCGAAGTCCCTGATCGCCTTGAGGACCTCGCGGTACTCTTCCTCGATCTTCCGGCGCTCCAACGCGGCGAGGCGGGCGAGGCGGAGGTCGAGGATCGCCTGCGCCTGCACCTCGGACAACTTGAAGTTCGTCCGCAGGTTCTTGCGCGCCGTCTCGGTCGTCTGGGACTTGCGGATCGTCGCGATCACCTCGTCGAGGTGGTCGAGGGCGATCTTGAGGCCCTCCAACACATGCGCCCGCTCGCGCGCCTTGCGCAGGTCGTACTCGGTGCGCCGCCGGATGACAACCTTGCGGTGCTCGATGAACTCGGTGAGGGCGCGCTTGAGGGTCAGGGTGTGCGGCTGCGTGCCGCCGTCCACCAGCGCGATCATGTTGACGCCGAAGGTCGTCTGCAGGGCGGTGTGCTTGAAGAGGTTGTTCAGCACCTTCATCGGCTGCGCGTCCCGCTTCAACTCGATCACCATGCGCATCCCGGAGCGGTCGGACTCGTCGCGCAGGTCGCTGATGCCGTCGATCTTGCCGTCCTTGACGAGGTGGGCGATCTTCTCGATCAGGGTCGCCTTGTTCACCGCGTACGGCAGTTCGGTGACGATGATCTGGTAGCGGTTGGCGCGGCCCTCCTCGATGTACGCCTTCGCGCGCACGACGACGCGGCCATTGCCGGTGGAGTACGCCTGCCGGATGCCCTCGCGACCGAGGATGATGCCGCCGGTCGGGAAGTCCGGCCCCGGCAGCCGCTCGATCAGATCGGTGAGGGTGCACTCCGGGTTGTCGATCTGATAGATGATCACGTCGCACAGCTCATTCAGGTTGTGCGGCGGGATGTTCGTCGCCATGCCAACGGCGATGCCCGTCGAGCCGTTGAGCAGGAGGTTCGGGATGCGCGCCGGGAGGACCTTCTTCGGCTCCTTCATCTCGCCGTCGTAGTTGTCCTCGAAATCGACGGTATCCTTGGAGATGTCCCGCAGCATCTCCTCGGCGATCAGCGCCAATTTCGCCTCGGTGTACCGCATCGCGGCGGGCGGGTCGCCATCGACGGAGCCGAAGTTGCCCTGCCCGTCGATCAGCGGGTAACGCAGGGAGAAATCCTGCGCCATGCGGGCGAGCGCGTCGTAGAGCGCGGTGTCGCTGTGCGGGTGGAAGTTCTTCATCACCTCGCCGACGACACCGGCGCACTTGCGGTGCCGCGAGTCCGCGCGCAGGCCCATCTGATACATCGCGTACAGGATGCGCCGCTGCACCGGCTTCAGCCCGTCACGGGCGTCCGGCAGCGCGCGCGACACGATCACGCTCATCGCGTAATCGCGGTACGAGTTGCGCATTTCGCTATCAATGTTCACGAAGCGGACAAGACCCCGCTCGTTGCTGTCTACCATGCCGTTCCCTCCGGTGAATTCAGGACTGAGGACTGAGGACTGAGGACTGAGTGGGGTACGATGCGTCGTGGCATGGTTCCCATTACTCATTGCTCAGTACCCAGTACTTTGCACTGATAGTATACCGTATTTTGCGAATCGAGGAAAGTGCGTACGTTCGCACCTGAATGGGGCATGACGGAGAACGGGTGTTCGGGTTTTCCAGCAGGGGTTTAGGCTTCCCGATTTTCACCCAGTCTGTCCCATCCGCTATCCTTGCGTGGGACGCTGACCCTTACGGAAAGGAAAAACCATGGCGAGCAACAACGACTTCAACGAGAAGGTGATCGCGGAGTTCCGCGCGAACGGCGGCAAGGTCGGCCCACCATTCGAGGGCGCGCCGCTGATCCTGCTGACGACGACTGGCGCGAAGAGCGGCCAGCCCCGCATCGCGCCGCTGGTCTACACCACCGACGGCGACCGCATGGTCGTCCTCGCCTCGAAGGCGGGCGCGCCGACCAACCCGGACTGGTATCACAACCTCGTCGCCAACCCGACGGCGACCGTCGAGACGGGCAGCGAGACTTTCTCGGTGCGGGCCTCGGTCGCCGAGGGCGCGGAGCGCCAGCGGTTGTACGATCAACAAGCGGCGCAGATGCCCGGTTTCGCCGAGTACCAGAGGAAGACGACCCGGCAGATTCCCGTCGTCGTGATGGAACGAGTAGGATCGGAGTGACGCAGTTCGCGATGACCCGCGGTGCGAATGCCTGCGTAGGGGCGATGCTTGAATCGCCCTCCCCGGCCTCTCCCGTTGCACACCATTCGCAATGATCGCGGCGTCAGGGAGGGCGGTTCGAGCACCGCCCCTCCATCGCCCTCCCCGGGATGTCTGCGCCTTCCCCAGGACGCCTCACCGATCGCGCGAGGGCGATTCAAACATCGCCCCTACGGACGAGAGGATGCCGCATGTGCCCTTCTCGTTACTCGCTACTCGTGTTCGTCGTATTGCCTCACGGATAAATGGCTCTGGCACACTCTCGGTGATGTGGGTAGATGTGGTTCCTTCGGCTGCATCTGGAAAACTCTCCTCATGCATTGCCAGATAGAGGCGCGCCGCTCGATCAGT
>JBBSII010000318.1:0-5636 GCA_038232175.1 Thermomicrobiales bacterium | reverse complement strand
TACAGATTCCCGACACGGACACGACAACATTACCGAGCGATTCCCCGCCGACGAAGACGGCCGAACTGGCAGTCTCCGGGATGACCTGC
Source organism: Thermomicrobiales bacterium (assembly GCA_038232175.1). Lineage (GTDB taxonomy): Bacteria > Chloroflexota > Chloroflexia > Thermomicrobiales > JALYUS01 > JALYUS01. The sequence goes on along the minus strand of JBBSII010000318.1, from coordinate 5,547 downwards.
GCCTCGTGCGTGATGCGCGTGGAGAAGAAGTTGAAGAAGGTGCCGGGCGTCCGTGACGCGGCGGTGAACCTCGCCACCGAGCGCGTCACCGTCACGTACGACCCCACGCAGGCGACGCCCGCGTCTCTCGTCCAGGCGGTCGAGACCGCCGGGTACGGGGCGACGGCGGAAGCAGAGGAGGAGTCGCTCGCGGCGACCCTCGCCGTCTCGGGCATGACGTGTGCGGCGTGCGTGCGCCGCGTCGAGCGCGCCCTACTCAAGGTACCGGGCGTCGAGGCAGCGGGCATCAACCTCGCGACCGAGCGGGCGCAGGTGACGCTCGGCGGGCAGGCGACGATTGACGACCTGTTGACCGCCGTCGAAAAGGCGGGCTACCATGCCGAGCCGGTCGTCGAGGCGACAGCGGCGGACGAGGGCGCCGACGCGCGCGTGGAGGAGCGCCGACAGCGCGACCTCTGGATGCGCTTCGCGAAACTGGCGCTCGGCATCGGCCTGACGGTCATCATCGTCGCGATCGCGATGTTCCACATGGAGATGCGCTACCGCGATTACTGGCTGCTCGCGCTGACGACGCCCGTCTGGCTCGTCGTCGGCTGGGATTTCCACCGGAGCGCGCTCAAGAACGCGCGGCACGGCGCAGTTAACATGGACACGCTCGTCTCGGTCGGCGGCTCGATTGCCTTCTTCTACAGCGTCGCCGCCACCTTCACGGGGCAGGACACCTTCTACGACACCGCCGCCGTCATCATCACCGCGATCTATCTCGGCAAGGTGCTCGAGGCAATCGCGAAGGGGCGCGCAAGCCAGGCGATCCGCGCGCTGATGGGGCTTCAGGCGAAGACCGCCCGCGTCGTCCGTGGCGGCGTGGAGCGGGACATCCCCGTCGCGCAGGTGCTTCCCGGCGATGTCATCCGCGTCCGCCCCGGCGAGAAGATTCCGGTGGATGGCGCCGTCCTCGAAGGCGCATCCAGCGTGGACGAGTCGATGCTGACGGGCGAGAGCCTGCCCACCGGCAAGCAGCCCGGCGACGCGTTGATCGGCGCGACGATCAACAAGCAGGGCCTGCTGACGATGCGGGCGACCCGCGTCGGCGCGCGGACGCAACTGGCGCAGATCATCAGGCTGGTGGACGCCGCACAGACGGCGAAAGCGCCCGTGCAGCAACTCGCGGACAAAGTATCGAGCATCTTCGTGCCGACGATCTTCGGCATCGCCGCGTTGACCTTCGTGGGCTGGCTGATCGCGGGCCGCTCGCCAATCGCCGCGATGGTCGCGGCGATTGCGGTGATCGTCATCGCCTGCCCCTGCGCATTGGGGTTGGCGACGCCCGCCGCGATCATGGTCGGCAGCGGGCGCGGCGCGGAGCGCGGCATCCTGCTCAAGGGTGGCGAGAGCCTGCAGCGCGTGCGACAGGTGAACACCGTCGTCCTCGACAAGACCGGCACGGTGACGAATGGCGCGCCGGATGTCACGGACATCGTCACGACGGGCGGCTGGTCGGAGGATGACCTCCTGCGTCTCGTCGCCATCGTCGAGCGAGGCTCCGAGCACCCGCTCGCGCAAGCGATTGTGCGGCACGCGGAGGAATGCGGCCTCGACCTCCCCATGAGCGTCACGAATTTCGAGGCGCTCATCGGTGGCGTGCAAGGCACAGTTGGCAAACGAACGGTCATCGTCGGCAACGCGCGGCTTTTCGCCGAAGCGGGCCTTCCCCTAGACTCAGCACTCAGCACTCAGCACTCAGCACTCGAAAGTCAGGCGAAGACCGCGATGCTCGTCGCGGTGGACGGCGAACTGGCCGGGATCGTCGCGGTCGCGGACACCGTCAAGCCGACCTCCGCCGAGGCGGTGCGGACGCTCCACCGGCTCGGCATCGAGGTCGTGATGCTCACCGGCGACAACCGGCGCACGGCGGAGGCGATCGGCAAGGAAGTCGGCATCGACCGGGTGATCGCGGAGGTCCGCCCTGCCGATAAGATCGCCGAAGTGAAGCGGCTCCAGGAAACCGGCAAGATCGTCGCGATGGTCGGGGACGGCATCAACGACGCCCCCGCCCTCGCGCAGGCCGATGCGGGGATCGCGATGGGCACCGGCACGGACGTGGCGATGGCGGCGGGCGACATCACGCTCGTCAAGGGCGACCTGCGCGGCATCGCGGAGGCGATTGACCTCTCGCGGCGCACGATGCGCACGATCCGCCAGAATCTCGGCTGGGCCTTCGGGTACAACATCGTCCTCATCCCGCTGGCGGTCCTCGGCAAGCTCAACCCGATCTTCGCCGCCGTCGCGATGGCGCTCAGTTCGGTGACGGTCCTCTCCAATTCCTTGCGGCTGCGCGGCACACGGCTGAGCCAGTTCATGGCGGCGGCGGTGCTTGTGGTCGCCTTCACCGTCGTCGGGTTCGGGACGTACCGCGGGTTGTCCGGGCAGGCGTCCGTCTTCGGCGCGGCCTCCTATGCGTGGGGGCCGAACGAGGTGCACATGGCGATGGTCGGGCAGCGCACGACGGCGGAGATGCCGGATGCGTTCCGCAACGGCGTCAAGACGATCAAGGCGGGCACGACGATCACCTTCATCAACGACGACAACGCGCACGCCCACAACGTGGTGAGCGGCACGCGCAACGCGCCGACGAAGGATTTCTACAGCGGCCTCCTGCAACCAGGCCAGCGGTGGCAACAGACCTTCACGACACCGGGCACGTACGCCTATTTCTGTAGCCTCCATCCCGGCATGGACGGCATCATCACCGTGACGTGATGCGGCGAGCGCCGCGCGCGGAGCACCAACGCGCTGCCAGGGTGGCAGGGCATCAGCGCCCGGAAGGGCAAGTCATTCGGAGGTTCGACGATGGACATGGACATGGCAACGGAAATGATCACGATGAAGGCCCCGGACATTTCGTGCGAGCATTGCGTCGCGACGGTCAAGAAGACGGTCGGGCAGTTCTCCGGCGTTCAGTCCGTCGAGGCGGATGCGGAGACGAAGATCATCACGCTGACCTACGACCCGATGCAGGCGGATTTGCCCAGGATCGAGAAAGCGCTCGAAGAAGAGGGCTATCCCGTCGAGAAGTAGCTACGTAGTACAGAGCAGGGAGATGGGGCATCCCGTCTCCCCGATTTGCTGAGAGGCGGCACTCGTCTTGCGACACGAACCCTTATGATGAAGCGCCTTGACATCCGAACAGCAGATCTTCGCCTAACGCTTCCCCGCGCAGGATTGATCGTGGCGCTTGTCATTATGCTGCATCAGTTCGTGATGGCGACCCCGGCGCACAGTCAGATCATGCCGATGACCGCACATGCTGCGGGGGCGAGCGCGCCGATGCAGGGAACCCACGACTGCCCTTGCCCAACGTGCACCATGACGATCTGCCCGGCGGTGCAAGCAACGATGCCGACTCCGACTGGTACGACCGTCATACTCCTCTTTGTCGCGGCAATCGTGGCGATTGTGCTCCGCTCCGGCAGCGCCGGGCCGACCGCAATCATCTCCCCCGACTGGCGACCACCGCCTAGACAGACGCTCGCCCTCTTCCAAACCTTTCGCTGCTAGGGGCGATCCCGGCCGCACCATGCGGTCGTGTCCCTGCCTTGCCAGCGGCGGGGCGCTTCGCGTGATTCAGGGTTAGCTATCCTATGGAAGAGAGACGAAAGGATTCCTCAAATGCGGACTCGCATCTTCGGGCGCACATGGCTCAGCGCCGTGCCGATGCTGATTGTTCTCGCCCTCATCCTCAGCGCGTGCAGTGGCGGCAAATCAGCCACATCATCATCGGGCACGGGTGGCATGGATCACGGCAACGCGGGGTCGTCCCCCTCGTCATCCGCGCCGTTCGACCAGCAGTTCATCGACATGATGGTCCCGCACCACATGGGCGCGGTCGCGATGGCGCAGATTGCCCTCACCCGCGCCGAACACCCGGAACTCAAGACGTTGGCGAATGGCATCATCGCCTCGCAGAACAGCGAGATCGGCCGGATGAAGCAGTGGCGCGCGGCGTGGTACGGCAGCGATCAGACCCCGCCGATGGACCAGATGCAGGTGCTGCCGGGCATGGATATGAACATGATGAACGGCGGCATGATGTCCTCGGACATCAAGAATATGCAGACGGCCTCGCCGTTCGACAGAGCCTTCTTTCAGGCGATGATCCCGCACCATCAGAGCGCGATCGCGGGGGCGAAGCTGGAGCAGGAGCAGGGAATGCACCCCGAACTCAAGCAACTGGCGGGCACGATTATCGCCGATCAACAGAAAGAGATCGACCAGATGCAGCAGTGGCTCAAGGCGTGGTACCCGTAGATGGCGCGCTCCGCCCGCCAGATGCCGCCAGGGGCGCTGGCAACGCGGGAAGAGGGGGCGGGGAATCCCGTCCTCTTCCTCCATGCCCTCGGGGCATCATCCCGCTACTTTGCCGGTCGGCTTGGGTCGCTCCCCGCGACGTATCACTGCGTGATGCCGGACTTGCTCGGGTTTGGTCGCTCCCCCAAACCCGACCTCGCGTATACCGTCGAAGATCACCTGATGGCGCTCCGGGCGACCGTCGCCCGGCTCTGTCTCACCGAGCAGCCGATTTTCCTCGTTGGCCACTCACTCGGCGCGATCCTTGCCGTCGAGTATGCCGCCCGCTTCCCCGCTCACGTCCGTGGCCTTGTTCTCCTGTCATTGCCCGCCTACCAGAGCAAGGAGGAGGCACAAGCCTACATCATCGAGCACGGGGAGTGGATGGCCCATGCCACGGTGCTCAACAGCGGCGTCGCCCACGGCCTCCATCTCGTCGTCGCGACCTTCCGGCCACTGATCGCGCTCCTCGCCCGATCGCTGACGCGCGATCTTCCCCCGGCAGTTGCCGAAGATTCGGTCCACCATAGCTGGCGTTCCTACTCGGGGACGCTTGAACACTGCGTGTTATCACACGACATCATGCCCGCCCTGACTGCACTCACGGCGCTGCCGATCCTGGCCCTGCACGGGGATGCGGACCCGGCCGCGCCACTCGCTGCTGTCCGTTCCCTCGCCGTGCAGTTCCCCACGATTGCGCTCCACACGCTGCCGGGGAAGCATCACATTTTCCTGACGCAGAATGGCGCGTGCATCGCCGCAATCCAGTCCTATCTCGCGGCACGGCAACCCGTCGAACCGATCGCTTGACAGATACCCCGCGCGGGTATACTATCATTCTGATACCTGGTGGGGGTATATGAGCATCGGAGGGTTGATATGGCAGGAATACCCGGCGCCATTGGCGACGCACTCAAGACCGCACTCGACATGTTCTGGGAGGTGCTCTGGCCCCTGATTCTGGGCTTCGGGCTTTCCGGCGTCGTGCAGGCCGTCGTCTCGCATAAGGCGATGGCGCGCTTCCTCGGCGACGATTCGCCCCGCAGCCTCACCTTCGCTAGCCTCTTCGGCATCGCCTCCAGTTCCTGCTCCTACGCGGCGATTGCGCTCGCCCGCTCGCTCTTCCGCAAGGGCGCGAGTTTCACGTCCGCGATGGTGTTCGAGATCGCCTCCACGAATCTGGTGATCGAACTCGGCATC
>JBBSII010000317.1:0-5658 GCA_038232175.1 Thermomicrobiales bacterium | reverse complement strand
GCCGCCGGCGAGCAACGCCCAGACGGGCCAGTAGCCCCAGCCGTTGATGACACCGTTCGGCGCCTGCGGGGTAATCGAGCCGCCCCGCGTCTGGCTGACGACGACAAAGGCGTAGACGATCATCACGACGCCGATGATCGAGAGGAACAGCCCGGCGTAGTCGAAACTCCGGCGCTCCCCGGCAAGCGTCGCCGCGCGCTCATCGGGCCGGACGATCCGCGCGATCAGGAGGAGCGCGAGGATGCCAACAGGGACGTTAATGAAGAAGATGCCGGGCCACTTGACCCCGCTGTCGACGATCAGCCCGCCGACCGTCGGGCCGAGCGCGGGGGCGAAGAGGATGGGGATGGCGACGACGGCGGAACTCGACGCCCGCTCCTCCGGCGGGAACGCGCCGAAGGCAATCGTCGTGCCGAGCGGGAAGAGCATACCGCCGCCGATCCCTTGCAGGACGCGGAAGGCGATCAGCAGATTGAGGCCCGCGCTGCCACTCGCGACATCCGGCGACAGCCCGCACAGGAGGCTCCCCACTGTGAAGATGGCGAGTGCGATCATGAAGACCCGCTTCACGCCGAACCGGTTGCCGAAGTACCCAGTCACGGGAATGATCGCCGCCTGCGCGAGGATGTACCCCGTGATGACCCACTGCACACTGTTGATCGTGGTGTTGAAGTCTTTCTCCATCGCCACGAGCGCGACGTTGACGATGGTCGTGTCGAGCACGGCCATGAAGAGGGCGAGCGCGGCGGTGAGCGCCACCGCATACTTGTACTGAATCTTCACCTCGTCGCGGTCCTTTCAGTCGTTGCGAGATATAGGAGCGGGCATGTGCGGCGCGTTGGGACTCCGCTGGAATGCCAGAACGGCACCGGAGACCGAATCATTCCCGCATGCGATGGGCAAAGCGTACTTGAGAGGGCGTATGAATACTGTGAATGTATCGCCCGCGAACGATCATCTGGCGGGCGCGTCGCGCACGATTGGGTCGCCGTCGCGTATGATGGTGGCGTGCTGGACGGCGGAGTGTTGGCGTGGGCGGTGGATGATGGCGCAGGTCGTACAGAAAGTGGACGCGGAAACCGTCGGCGCGCGCATTCGCGCCACGCCGGGGCAGATCGCCGCGTTCTGCCGTGCCCATCATATCCGCTGGCTCGCCCTCTTCGGCTCCGTCCTGCGCGACGATTTCCGCGCTGACAGCGATATCGATGTGCTGATCGAGTTTGACACGGAACACCCCGTAACGTTTTTCGATCTCCACGAAATGCAGGAAGAACTGTCGCGTCTCTTTGGTGGGCGCAGCGTTGATCTCGTCACTCACGCCAGTTTGTACTGGCGGATGCGCGGGCGGGTCCTGCGGAGTATGATCGTGCTCTATGGCGATGCCCCGGAGATTCCTGATGCAGTGGTGCCGGAAGTCTCCACGCCCAAAGATGATCGGGTCTACGTCGGTATCATGTGGGACATGGTCCACACGATGGGCGACGCTGTGCGCGGCAAGACACGGGCAGATTACGACGCGGATGCGGCGCTCCGCTATGCGTTGGCCGGGGCGCTTCGGCGGTTCAGCGCGCGATCAGCCCAAGTGTCAGGAGCCTTCCGAGAAACGCACGCAGAGATTCCCTGGCACAAGACCGACACTATGTATCGAACGGTCAGCGAAGATGGTGTCGTAGTTAACGAAGGGATGCTGTGGGAAATCGCAGCCTGTGCGATGCCTGCACTGATTCCGGCGCTCGAACCGATCCTCCCGCCGGAATTGCGCTACCCGCCGGATGAGCCATTCCGGGGTGTGAATGGCTGAGGTGACGCTCGCTGGCATCACGAAGCGGTACGGCGACGCCGTCGCGGTGCATGGGGTGGACTTGCAGGTCGCGGACGGCGAGTTCGTGACGCTGCTCGGGCCGTCCGGCTGCGGCAAGACGACGACGCTGCATATGGTCGCGGGGTTGCTCGCGCCGACCTCCGGGGTAATTACCATCGGCGGGCACACGGTGGCGGACGGCGCGCGGGGGGTGTTCGTGCCGCCGAACAAGCGCAATCTCGGCATGGTCTTCCAGTCGTACGCCCTCTGGCCGCACATGACGCTGCGCGACAACGTCGGCTACCCGCTCAAGTTGCGCCGCGTGCCGACGAAGGAGCGCGCCCGCCGCGTCGCCGATGCGCTCGGCCTCGTCGCGCTCGATGGGCTGGCGGGCCGGTACCCGCACGAACTCTCGGGTGGGCAGCAGCAGCGGGGCGCGCTCGCCCGCGCGCTCGTCGGTACGCCGGACATCCTGCTGCTGGACGAGCCGCTCTCCAACCTCGACGCGAAACTGCGCGAGGAACTGCGCGCGGAGATTCATCGCGTGCAGCGGGAGGTGGGCACGACGGTTCTCTTCGTCACGCACGATCAGGATGAGGCGATGGCGCTCTCGGACCGCGTCGCGGTGATGCGCGCGGGGGCAATCGAGCAGGTCGGCACGCCCCGCGTGATCTACGAGCAACCCGCCACCGCGTTCGTCGCCGCCTTTGTCGGCACGGTTAACCTGCTCGACGCGGTGGCCGATGGCGGTATCGCCCGCGCCGCCGCCGTGCCCACGCTCATCCTGCCGGTCGCGCCGTCGGCGGATGCATTCCATGCGGTCGTGCGACCCGAAGACATCACGCTTGTCGCGGACGCCAACACGCCGATGGGAACAATCGGGACGGTCGCGAGCTGCACCTACCTCGGCGACCACGCGATCTACATTGTCCGCGTTGGCCCGCTCACCTTGCGCGCGACGACGCCGAAGACGACGGAGATTGAACTGGGTGCGAATATCGGTGTCATCATCCATCACGCGACGGCGCTGCCGACCGTTCAATTAGTGGGCGAAGGAACTGGCGCGATTCGCGGGGCGTCTCCCATACACGTACAAGATGCCCCGCGCGCGGTATACTGAGCGCACGCAGTGAACGAATGATGGGCGCCATGTGCGCGGTCGCCTCAGGCCGCGTGGGAGAGGGGAGCGGGAGGCTGTGGATCGGTTTGCAGCGCCGGGAGCACCGGCATCGTCGATCGCGCGCGTCGTTGTGCGGCGACCGGATGGCGAGCAGGAGAATGTCACGCTGGGGCGCGACCCCATCACGGTCGGGCGTTCCGACACGAACACCATCGTCGTCAAGGATGATTGGGTCAGTCGCAAACACCTGGAGATCGGCCTGGGGAACGATGGGTTGTATTACGCGCGTGATCTCGGCAGCGCGAACGGCCTCCTCATCAACGGCAAGCCGACGCAGTCCGCGCCGCTCAGGCCGGGTGACCTGATCCAACTCGGCCAGTACGTGCTGATCTTCTCCGTCGATGTTGACGGCCTGGCGGACGCGACGCGGTTTGGGCAGGAGACGCGCATCGAGGGCACGGGGCAGTCCCGCGTCGGCGACACGCGGAGCGCGACGCCGGATAGCGCCCCCGCGCCTTCGGTGGACGACGAGGGGGGCATCGCCGCCTCGCTCACGCTGTACGGCAAGGCGATGGCGAGCATCGGGCGGGCGGGGGACAACGACCTCGTGCTCGATCACCCGCAAATCTCCCGCCGCCACGCGCAGGTGCGCTGGAACGGGTCGCAGTACCTCATCACAGACCTGAACAGCACGAACGGCATCTACGTGAACGGCGAGAAGGTGAAGGAGGCCGCGCTCCCCGAGGGCGCGCGCGTGCAGATCGGGCCGTTCCGCTTCCTCTTCGCGCAGGGGGCGCTCCGGCAGCAGCACGACCAGATTCGCCTCGATGCGATCCGCATCACGCAGGAGGTCGGCGATCACGTCCTCCTGCTCCACGATATCGCGTTCTCCATCCTGCCGAAGGAGTTCGTCTGCATCGTTGGCGGTTCGGGCGCGGGCAAGTCCACGCTCCTCGACGCGGTGAGCGGCGTGCGGCCCGCCTCGCACGGCGAGGTGCTGTACAACGGCACGAACTACTACGCGAACATGGACGAGTTCCGCTCCCTGATCGGCTACGTGCCGCAGGACGACATCGTGCCGATGTACCTGACGGTGGCGCAGGCGCTCACCTACGCCGCGCGCCTCCGCCTGCCGCACGACACGCGGCCCGAGGAAATCCAGGAGCGCGTCAATCGCGCGATGGACCTGATGGAGCTGACCCCCCGCAAGGATATCGAGATTCACCGCCTCTCCGGCGGGCAGCGCAAGCGCGTCTCCATCGGGGTTGAATTGCTGACGGAGCCGACGCTCTTCTTCCTCGACGAGCCAACCTCCGGCCTCGATCCGGGGCTGGAAACGCGCATGATGCAGTTGATGCGCAAGGTCGCGGACACCGGCAAGACGGTCATCCTCGTCACCCACGCGACGCAGAATGTGACGCTCTGCGACAAGGTCGTCTTCATGTCCCCCGGCGGCTACCTCGCTTTCTTCGGCCCACCGCGCGAGGCGTTGGAATTCTTCGGGGTGGAGACGTTCGCGGACATCTACGTCAAATTGGGGCAGCCGGGCGCGCCGGAGGAGTGGGCGAAGCGGTACATGGAGTCGCCGTATCACGCGCGGTACGTTGACGCGCGGATCGGCAGGGCGCTCGCCGCACAGAGTCGGCAGCACGGCCTTCCCCCGCCCGCCGTTCGCCCCGACCAGAAATTGCAGCGGGCGCAGTCGCTCAGCCAGTTCAAGACGCTGACCGCGCGCTACATCGCGACGATCCTGAAGGATAGCCGGAACCTCGCCATCCTGCTCGCCCAGGCGCCGATCATCGGCCTGCTCCTGGGCATGACGTACGGCCGGAATGTCTTCACGGTGCGCATCGAGACGAATGCGCTCGGCCAGCCCATCGGGCCGGATTGGCACCCGAACCAGGCATTCACGCTCACCGCGCTGTTGGTCGTCGTCGCGCTCTGGTTCGGCGTGTCGAACTCAGCGCGCGAGATCGTCAAGGAGGGGAGCATCTTCCGGCGCGAGCGGATGGTCAACCTCCGCCTCGGCCCGTACCTCGCCTCCAAGTTCGTCGTGCTGATGGGCCTCTGCTTGATCCAGAACCTTCTGCTGCTCGGCATCATCGGTGTGCTCGTGCCGTATCGGTTGCAGAAGGTGATCGGCAACCCGCCACGCCTCGCGCCCATCGGTGGGTCGTGGCTGAAGACCTACGTGGCGCTCATCATCGTTTCCCTCGCGGGCATCGCGCTCGGGTTGCTCCTCTCCGCGTTTGTCGCGAATGCGGACCGTGCCGCGAGCATCGTGCCGATTGTCCTGATCCCGCAGATCATCTTCTCCGGCACGCTCATCAAGGTCTCGAATCTCCCCATCGTGGGGAAGGCGCTCTCGTGGTTTGTGGCGGCGAACTGGGGCGTGCAGGCGGTCGGGCAGGCGTCCGGCGTCGGCGATCTGGTCAACACCGCGACGAAGTTCTCGAACGCGCAGAACAACGGTTTCGAGACAAGCCCGTTCTACATCGGGGTCTGGCCGAGCGTGGGAATTCTGCTGCTGATGACGGTCGTCTGCCTCGGGGTCACCATCTGGGCGATGCAGCGCAAGGACGTACAGCGGCAACTAGTGAAACTCCGGCCTCGCCCTGCGGTCGCGGAGCAGCCTCGCGTGGCGTGAGCCGAGTGCAACGGTGAAATCAGGGAGGGGAGGAAGCGTGCCGCTTCCTCCCCTCCTTCGCGCGTGCGATAGCAGCAGGCCATTGCGTGG
>JBBSII010000316.1:0-5662 GCA_038232175.1 Thermomicrobiales bacterium | reverse complement strand
GATGGAGAACGAGGTGCGCGCCGATCGCGATGGCGTCGTCGGCACCGTCCATGTGCAGCCGGGTGCGACCGTCACGGTCGGTGAACCGCTCGTCACCTTCGCTGCGGATGCGGAGAAACATTAACCACGAAGGCGCGAAGAACACGAAGGAGAGGGGAGAAAAGAATTACTCTTCGCTCCCTCTTCGTGCTCTTCGCGCCTTCGTGGTTCAAATCCCGTCGTCTGCGCTGCGGTAGAATGTGACATTGACGTGCCGATGTCGGGCGATGCGGAAGGAGCGGGCGATGCCGAAGGATGTTGGGTTCGTGACGATGGGCAACGCGGCGGAGATGAGCGACGTGCCGGAGATCGGCGTCGGCATGCTCGGCTACGCCTTCATGGGCAAGGCACACACCAACGGATACAAGCAGATGCCGTACATCTTCTGGCCGCCACCGGCGATACCGAAACTTGTCGCCATCGCGGGGCGCTCCGATGAGGCCGTGCGGCTCGCCGCCCGCCGCTACGGCTTCGCGCGTGCGACAACGGACTGGCGCGAGATGGTCAATGACCCGGAGGTGCAGGTCTTCGACAACTGCGGGCCGAACAACCTCCACGCGGAGCCGACCATCGCGGCGGCGGAGGCGGGCAAGCACGTCTTCTGCGAGAAGCCGCTCGGGCGCACCGCGCGCGAGGCGAAGCAGATGCTCGACGCTGTCAACAAGGCGGGCGTGAAGCATCTCTGTGCGTTCAACTACCGCTTCGCACCGGCGGTGCTCCATGCGCGAAACCTGATCCAGTCTGGCGCGCTCGGTCGCGTCTACCATTTCCGCGCGCGCTACTTGCAGGAGTGGATTCTCGACCCAAACTTCCCCTTCGTCTGGCGGCTCCAGAGGGATGTCGCGGGGAGCGGCGCGCTCGGCGATCTCGGCGCACACATCATCGATTTGGGTCGGTTTCTCGTCGGTGAGATGACGACGGTCTCCGCGCTCACGAAGACCTTCATCCCGGAGCGCACGGACAGCGAGGGGAACCGCCGTCAGGTGGATGTGGACGATGCCTTCGCGGCCATCGTGGAGTTCGACAACGGCGCGCTCGGCACATTGGAGGCGTCGCGGTTCGCGCTCGGTCGGAAGAATCACAACGTCTTCGAGATCAACGGCGAGCACGGCAGCCTCGTCTTCAACCTCGAGCGGCTGAACGAACTGGAAGTGCATCTGCCGGAGCACCAGCCGGAGAACTCGACCGGGTTCACGACGGTGCTCGTCAGCGAGGCGTCGCACCCGTACTGGAAGTACTGGTGGCCGCAGGGGCACATGATCGGCTGGGAGAACCTCTTCGTGCACGAGGTCGCGCACCTTCTCGGCGCGGTCGCGGGCGCGCACGATGTCGCCCCGATTGGCGCGACGTTCGACGACGGTTACCAGGCCGCGCTCGTCTGCGACGCGATTGTCGCGTCGTCCGCGCAGGGCGGCAGGATACCCGTCGCCCAGATGGCTGACCAATAGCGGCGACGTTACGCGGCGGCGAAACCGGGGACCCCCTCCTCGCCCGCGTCCGCCGCCCCGATGTACAGATGATTCGGCAGCACCAGCGGCGTTGGACGCACCGGGATGCCGGCGATTTCCTCCTGCTCGCCCGCCTGCGCGGGGTTGATGAGGACGAGCGCGGGCGCCGCGCCGAAGCGCTCCCGATATCGCTCCGCAGCGGCGGTGACTTTCGCTGTCAGCGAGCGCTTACGGTCGTTGTCATACCAAACGAGAAACATCTGCTTCCTCCATCACTGATGCGAATAGAGGGGTAGTATATCAGAACATTCGTTCTTCTTGCAAGAAATGGACTGTACGTGCAAAATGAACGTACTAGGAATTCCGGCCTGGTGTTCGTGATGCATGGCGTCCGATGTGGATAACTCCCTGGAAAATGGGGATAATTCGTGGACAGTGTGGGTAAAGGTGTACGTACAATCTGGATAACCGACGCGGCACGCCACGGGCGTCCGCGCACTTCTGGGGGACAATGGGCGCACGCAGAGCACCTGCCGAATACCAGCATGACCCCGCCGCACTCACCCAGGGTCATGTCCCGGTATTAATTCACGAGACGCTCCGGCTCCTCGCCCCGATGCCGGGCACGTCGATCATCGACGGGACATTCGGTGGTGGCGGGCACACGCGGGCGTTGCTCGCTGCGTCCGCGCCGGATGGTCGCGTGCTCGCGCTGGATGCCGACCCCGATGCGATCGAGCGTGGCCGTGTTGTGCAGGCGGAGGTGGGGGACCGGCTCATCCTGCGGCAAACGAACTTCGCCAACATGGTGGAGGCCGCGTCCGCAATTGGCTGGGGAGTGGGCAGCGTGCAGTCGATCCTGCTCGACCTCGGCCTCTCGTCGTTCCAGTTGGGCAACGCGGAGCGCGGCTTCTCGTTCCAGCACGACGGGCCGCTCGACATGCGGTTCGACCCGACGCAGGGGGAGACGGCGGCGGACATCGTCAACACATGGGACGAAACGGCGCTCGCGGACTTCTTCTGGGCCTACGGCGGGGAATCTGCCTCCCGGCGCGTGGCGCGGCGGCTCGTGCAGCGGCGCGCGGAGCGACCGTTCATGACGACGGCGCAACTCGCGGACATGGTCGTGGGCGCGAAGGGCGTGCGGCGCGGCAAGATTCACCCCGCGACGCAGGTCTTTCAGGCGCTCAGGATCGGCGTGAACGATGAAGTCGGTGTGCTCGCGCGCGCGTTGACGGCGGCGCGCGACCTGCTGCGCCCCGGCGGGCGGCTGGCCGTGATCTCCTTCCACTCGCTGGAGGATCGCGCCGTGAAGCAGTTCTTCCGGCACGAGGCGAGCGCGACGGAGCCGGACATGCTGCCGCGCTCCGTGCCCGTGCAGCCCGCCGCGCGCACGCCCGGCCTGCGCATCCTCACGTCGCGCCCCGTCGTGCCATCCGCCGAGGAGGTGGCAGCAAACCCGCGCGCCCGTAGCGCGCGGCTGCGGGTGGCGGAGAAGTGCCCGCCCGAGGGAGGCGCATGATGCTTTTCCCCGCCCGCCCGCGCGCGACGGTGACGCGGCTGCCCGGCCCGATGGCGGTGCCGCTGGAGCGCGTCCAAAGCCCGTCGCTGACGAGGCGGGTCGCGTCCGGCGCGCAGGATTTGCTAACACAGGCGCGGACGGAGGCGGTGCGGCGCATCGTGCTCTGGCTGCTCGTCAGCGTCTGCGTCGGCACATTGGCGCTCGCATACCTGCTCCAGACCAGCCACGTCGCGTCGCTCGCCAGTCAGCGCGGCCAGTTGGAGCAGGAGACGGCGAAACTGCGCGACGCGAACGCGCGGCTGGCGGCGCAGGCGGCGGGATTTCAGACGCTGACGCGCGCGGACGCGGCGGCGCGCCAGCAGGGCCTGCGCGAGGCGACCGCCGGGAGCATTGCATACATCAGCCTGCCCGATGTGGCGGATCTGCCGCCCGCACCGCTCGCCGCCGGGACACACGTACCGGGGCTGCCGCAGCGAATACGGAGCGCGCTCACGAACCACGCGAGCGCGGAGAGTCGGCGCGCAACCGCCATCGCGACACCGGGGGCACATCCATGACCAAAGGCGTGATTTCCGGTTGGCGCATCATGTCGCTCTTCTGCGTCTTCGTCCTCATCATCAGCGCGATTGGCTGGCGGCTCGTCTCGTTCCAGGTCGTCGGCAGCGACCGCTTGCAGTCGCAGGGGCTGGCGTCCCGCGTCAAGGAGCAGGCGCTCCTGCCCCGCCGCGGGCTGATCCGCGACCGTGGCGGGCTTGTCCTCGCGACGAATATCCCCGCGACGGATATCTACGTGACGCCGAAGACGCTGACGGAGCGGGACCGCGTCCGCGTTTCACAGGAACTCGCCGCGATCCTCGGCATCCCGCTCGACACCGTCTACGAGCGCGCGAGCAACATTAAACTCTTCCAGTCCCTGATCGCGCGACAGGTCGATGACGACACGGTCAAGGCGATCAAAGGCCGCGATCTTCCGGGGATGATCTATCAGGAGACGCCGAAGCGCACCTACCCGAACGGTGCGTTCCTCTCGCCCCTCCTGGGCTTCACCAACGCGGATGGGCAGGGCGTCTACGGCCTCGAAGGGCGGTACAACGCGCTCATCGGCGGTGAACCGGGCCTGAGCGTCGCGGAGACGGATACCGCAGGCCAGCCGCTCGCCTTCGGCCAGCAGCAGTACCGCGCGCCGGTCGAGGGCGCGGACATCGTGCTCACCATCGACGCGGCGATCCAGCGCATGGCGGAGGACGAACTGACGCGGACGATCACCGAGCAGGGCGCGGCGGGCGGCACGATCCTCATCATGGACCCGAACACCGGCGCGATCCTCGCGTCCGCGTCCAGCCCGTCGTACGACCCGAACGCATACAACCGCGCGGACCCGCAGGCGTACCTGAACCCCGCAGTCGCCGCGACGTACGAGCCGGGCAGCACATTCAAGGTGTTGACGATGGCGGCGGGGTTGCAGACCGGCGGCATCACACCCCAGACCACGCTCGTCGATAATGGCTCATTCCGCGTGCAAACCGACACGATCTACAACCTCGACCGCAAGGCGTGGGGGCCGGAGACGATGACGCAGGTTCTCGAACGGTCATCGAACGTCGGCGCGTCGTATATCGCCTCCCGCACGGGCAAGCAGAATTTCTATGCCATGCTCCGGCAGTTCGGCATGGGCCAGAAGACGAACGTCGATCTCGACGGCGAGGAAATTGGTATCGTGCGCTGGCCCGACGACCCGACAAAGATCTGGAACCCGATTGACCTGGCGACGAATTCGTACGGCCAGGGGCTCACTGTCACTCCGCTCCAGATGGTGACGGCGGTATCCGCGATTGCAAATGGCGGTACACTCTACACGCCGTTCGTCGTTGATCGGGTTGAGCGGCATGGCGAACTGGTGCAGGATCATCGCCCGCAGCCGGTGCGGCAGGTGCTGCGACCGGAGGTGGCGGCGACGGTGCGCGACATGATGACGACGGCGGCGCACAACGCGCTCGCGAGCAAGATCAACCTGCCGGGGTATGCGATCGCCGCAAAGACGGGGACGGCGCAGATCCCGGACCCCAAGACGGGCAAATACGTGGAGGATAAGACCATCGCGTCCATCATCTCATTCTTCCCGGCAGACAAGCCGCTCTTCACGGTGCTGATTAAGATCGACCAGCCGAAGAAGAACTCCCTCGGCGGGGATGTCGCCGCGCCGACCCTCGGTAGGCTTGCGGGGCACCTCCTCCACTACGCGGGCGTGCCGCCGACGCAGAGGAATCCATGATCCGCCTGAACGATGTCCTGGTCGGCACGAACGGGCAACGGGCGGGCAGCGGGGCGCTCCCGCCCGACTTCCTCTTCACCGATGTCGTCATCGACTCGCGCCGCGTGACGCGAGACGCGCTTTTTGTCGCATTGCCGGGCACCGTGATGGATGGCCACGCATTCATCGACCAGGCCGCCGTGAACGGCGCGGCCTGCGCCATGGTGCGCGCCGATTGGTATGCCGCTCGCGGCGCGAGCGGTGCGCCGCTTCCCCTGATCGTCGTGCCGGACACGCTCGCCGCGCTGCACAACCTCGCGTCGTGGTGGCGGTCGCTCTTCCCCGCGCCGCTCGTCGGTGTGACGGGGAGCGTCGGCAAGACGAGCACAAAGGAACTAATCG
>JBBSII010000315.1:0-5703 GCA_038232175.1 Thermomicrobiales bacterium | reverse complement strand
TCAGGAGCACGACGGTATCCGGCTCGGTGTACAGGTTCCTGCGGAGCGCGTCGTACGCCGTCTTGGCGACGCGCAGTTCCGCCTCGGAATCAATTGCCGCAGCCCCGGCGGGCGCGGCGGGATGAGCGAGCACGAGAGAGAGCGTGAACAAGAACACCAGCACCATGCGGGCGCGCGAAACGATTGGCGCGGACATCGAGTGAGCGGCCTTTCTCTAGAGGAGAAGACGGTTATTGCACCCGAACGAATTTTCCACATTTCGGGCCATTCGTCAAGGGCAACACGAGGGAAGCGTATCCCTGAATAGGAACGCTTCTCGTGCGCTCTCCGTTCCAACCGTTGTCAATTCCGTCATGCGCCTCTTCGTAGTGACGAGCAGACCCCTGTGGGAATGGATACAATGCGAGACGGTATTTTACCTGACGATGGCGGTGAGGCGATCGGCACTGAAGACGCCGGGGTGGGTGCCGCTGAGCATCAGTTCGGCGGTGCGCTCCGCCGTCGCGGGGCCAATGCCCATGCCGCCGCCCGTGAAGCCGACCGCGAAGTAGACATTCGACAGGTCTGGCAGTTGGCCGACGAGCGGCATGCCGTCCTCCGTGAAGCCCATGATGCCGCTCCAGCGATGCTCGATCTTGAGGCCGTTCAACTCCGGGAAGTATCGGTGCAGGAAGGATTCCAGCCCCGCTTGCAGGTGCGGCGTCGTCTCGTGGTCGTTGTACCCGACCTCCTCCTCGACGTGCCGGTTCCGCCAGCCACCGATGATGAACCGGCCATCGGGCAGTTGGCGGAAGTACTCGTAGCCCCATTCGCAGCCCATCGTCATCTCCATGAAGCGCGTCGGCGCGGGCGCGGTGGCGAGCATCTGCCCGCGCGTCGGGAAGACCTTGTCCGCGAAGTATGGATGGAGCGTGCGCGAATACGCATTCGTGCAGAGGCAGACCTGCGCCGCGCGGACGGTCGCGCGCTGACCGTGCACGGTGACGATGCCACCCTCCTGCTCGATCGCCCGCACGGCGCAGTTCGGGATCACCGTCGCGCCGCTGTGCACCATCACCTGCGTCGTCAGCCAGTACGACTGCGTCGCCATGTCGCCGGGCTGCCGGATGCCGCCGAAGAAGCCGCGCCCGGTGGGGTCGTGGTCGTAGTACTCGATGTCGTAGCCGTCCGCGCTGAGGGCGCGGGCGTCCGCCTCGAGTTCCTTCGCCTCGCCCGCGTCCCACGCGAGCGTCAGGCTCCCCGGCTGCTCGTACCAGACGCCGTACGCATCGAGGAAGCCCTTGACGATCGCACGATTGCGGAAGCCGAGATCGCGCGCCTCCTTCACCGCCGCGCGCCCGAACTGCGCGACCGCGCGGGCGTACCCCGCCTTGTAGTGGACCGAGACATGCCCCGCGTTGCGCCCGGACGCGCCGAGGGCGACATCGCGCGCCTCAAGGACGATGACGGACTTCCCCGCCTGCGTGAGGAAGGTCGCGAGCGTGCTGCCGACGATGCCCGCGCCGATGATGCAGACATCCGCCTCCTCGCGCCGGTGCGGCAATGCGGGCCAGATGGACGTGTCCTGCCAGATCGAAACCGTGCTCATCACTCTTCCCTTTCCGCTCCCCCGCGATCATTGCTTGTGCCGGTGCAGTGTACATCGTCCCTTTTCGGCGCGTCGAGGCGGGCAAGGGGCGGTTGGCAGTCGGCGGTCGATACCGGCGTGGTATTATTCTGTGCCAATGGAGCATGTGCGGAATCGCGGAACCGTATGCGCGACCGCCGCGTCCTATCGAATGAAGAATTGGCAGGCCCGCTTTTTTGCGGTGGGTCACAGGTATAGAGGAGGGCACACAATGACGACACATCTTCACAGGGCAACTGCGGCGCTCAATCGCCGTCGCTTTCTCGCGCTGGCGGGCGGCGCGGTGGGCAGTGCGATCCTCGCGGCGTGCGGCGGGAGCAGCGCGACGGACACGCCGAAACCCGCGACCGCGACGACCGGGGCGGCACCGGCGACCGCCCCGGCTGCGGCTGCGCCGACCACCGCAGCAGGCAGCGCCGCCGCCGCGACACGACCGGCAGGCTCCGCACCATCCGGCACGACGACCGGCAGCGCCGCAGCCAGCACGACCGCCCCAGCAACGACGGCGGCGGGCACGAGCGCGGCGAGCAGCGCGGTGGCGACGCGCCCGGCGGCGAGCGCGGTAACGGCAAACGCGACCTCAGTGACCGGCAGCGCGGCGGCGGGTGGCACGACCGGGCAGTTGCTCGTCATCGAGGCGGCGGAGTACTCGTTCAAGACCCTCGGCAGCATCCCGGCGGGCGTGACGACGGTCCAGATGAAGAACATCGGCAAGGAGAACCACGAGGCGCAGCTCCTCCGGCTCAACGATGGTGTGACGTACGAGCAGCTCCTCGCGGCGCTCGCGGCGTCCGGCGGCAACGGGGAGCCGCCGCCGATCTTTACCTACGAGGGTGGCCCCGCCGAGATCGTGCCGAACAAGGTTTCCGAGGTGGTCCTCGATCTGAAGGAGGGTCAGTACGCGCTGCTCTGCTTCGTCACGGGATCGGATGGCACGCCGCACGCCGCGAAGGGGATGGTCGCACCGATCAAGGTGACGCCCGCGACTGGCGCAGCGGCGACCCTCCCGACGGGCAGTGGCGCCATCGCGCTCGGCGGCGCGAGCTTCGACATCCCCGAGTCGCTCCCGGCGGGCAGGCGCACCTTCCGTCTCACCAACGGCGGCAAGTCGGCGCGTGCCTTCTTTGTCGGCGGCATCCCGGCGGACAAGACGATCGACGATGTTCAGCAGGAGCTCGCGAAGCCGGACGCGCCGCCACCGCCGTGGTTCACCGCTAACGGCGGGATGGACGGCCTCAAGCCTGGTGGCGCGGGCGCGGTCGTGCTCGATCTCGTGCCCGGCAAGTACGTGGCGGTCGATGTCGCCTTCGGCCCGGAGCAGCCGACGGCCAAGGTCTTCACCGTTAAGTAGGTACACGGTCATAGCGAGCCAACCGGGCGACCCGTGGGTCGCCCGGTTGGCGTTTGCGATTACGATTGCGGTTGCGATCCGGCCCGCGCTCTGCGAAACTACGCGCGCGAGCGCGATCGACGAACGGGGGCAGCGGGATGATGACGAACGCTATTCGGGCTGTGGCTGTGCGCCCCTACGGAGTTGAAACGGTATCGATGTGCCCCCGGTAAACCCGCCGCGCCGCGCCGTGATCGTACTGGCGAAAGCGCCCGCTGCCGGGGTGACGAAGACGCGCCTCTGCCCGCCGCTCACGCCGGAGGAGGCGGCGGCGTTCGCGGCGGCATCGCTCGTCGATACACTGGCGGTCGCGCGGAGCGTGGCGGACTGCGTGCCCCTGCTGGCGCACCCACCGGGTGCGGAGCGGGCGATGGCCGCGCTTCTCGGTGATGACCTTCCCCACGCCTTCACCGTGCCACCGGGGGATGTTGGCGTGGCGATGTCGTACGCGATGACCTGCGCGCTGGATCGCCGGGCGCTGCACCTCGTGCTCATCGGCGGCGACCTCCCCTCCCTCCCGCGCGCCCGCATCGAGGAGGCGTTCGCGCACCTGGACGGGGGGGCGGATGTCGTGCTCGGCCCGGCGGAGGATGGCGGCTACTACCTGATCGCGGCCACCGCGCCCCACCCCGCGCTCTTCACCGGCATCACCTGGAGCACGGAGACCGTCTTCGCCCAGACCGTCGCGAAGGCAACGGCGGGCGGGCTTTCCCTTGCCACCCTGCCCCCGTGGTACGACATCGACGGGGTGGCGGACCTGCGCCGGTGCGCGCGGGATCTCGCCGCCGACCCGCACCACCCGGCGACCGCGACACGAGCATTCCTGGCGAGCATCGCCGCCCACCTCAAGTCCCGTCCCGACGATCGCGAGCGGCGATGAGCGCACCAACTTCCCCCATCGGCATCGCGCTGATCGGCGCGGGCTGGGCCGGGGCGCGCCACGCCGAGGCGTACCGCGCCCTGCCGGATCGGGGCCGGATCGTCGCCGTCATGGACACGCGCGGGGCGGTCGCGCGGGCACGAGCACGCGAATGGGGCGTTCCCTTCGCGACGGATGACCTCGCCGCCACGCTCGCGCGGCCCGACGTAGACGCGGTCGATATCTGCCTGCCGCATACGCTCCATGCGGAAGTGACGGAGGCGGCGCTCGCGGCGGGCAAGCACGTCCTCGTCGAGAAGCCCTTCGCCACCAGCCTCGCCGAGGCGGACACGATGATTCAGGCGGCGGCGCGCGCCCGGCGCTTCCTGATGGTGGCGGAGAATGTCCGGTACGACGTGGTCTACCTGCGAATGGCGCAATTAATTGCGGCGGGCGCAATCGGCGCGCCGTTCCTCTGCCGCATCTGCCGCGACCATCACCTGCACGAGTCGCTGTGGGCGCGCCCGTGGTTCCTCACCGACCCGACCGGCGGCGTCATGTGGAGCGGCGGCATCCACGATATCGAGACGGTGCGGATGCTGATGGGCGACGCACCGTTCCGCGAGGTCTACGCCACCGCCGCGCGCCGGACGCTCGCAGAGATGACGACGGACGACACGAGCGTCGGCGTCTTCCGCATGGATGGCGGCGGGGTCGCGCTCCTCTCCGAGAGCTTCTCAACGCACGCCCCGCACGGCGAGCGCATCCGCGTCGAGGTCTTCGGGCCGGGCGGCTCCCTCCTCACCGATGGTGACGGCGCGCTCACCGTCGTCACGCCCGATGAGACGCGCATCGAGCAGGTCGCGACGGAAAATACCTTCACGGCGGAGATTCGCCACTTCCTCGACTGCATCCGCGCCGGGGACGAACCCGCGACCGCCGCGTGGGCGATGCGCCCCGGCCTCGCCGCCATCCTCGCCGCGCAGACGAGCATCGCCCTCGGCGCGCCCATCGCCCCGGAGCCGTTACGCGCTATACTGTAATGATCGCAGGAGGATTCACGACCATGGCGATATCAACGCTCGCACCGAAAACCATCACACCCGAGGAGCACGAACGCTACGTGCGGATGATTGCGCTGCTCGCCGAACCGGGCGTCAAACTGACCAATGCCGAGGGCGAAGGGGTTGAGATACCGGAAAGCCTCCGGCCGATGATGCAACAACTCGCGGAGCTACTGGCGGCGGACAAGGTGATCTTCCTCGATGGGATAAGCAAATTGCTCACGATTCATCAAGCAGCGGATATTCTCAACCTTCCCTACGAGCACGTCATCGCGCTGCTCGATAATGGCACAATCCCGCACACGATGGTCGACAAACGACGCCGCATCCAGTATGACGCCGTCATGGCCTATTACCCTGTATGGAAAGCGGAGCAGAAACGGCTTTTGAAAGAACTGACACAACTCAACGAGGAGATGGGATTCTACGATCTACCACCGCGAGTTACTGACACACATGCTTCTGAGTAATGGATATCGCACCGCCGCGTCGTGCTGTCCTCGATGCGAACGTCCTTTTTTCGGGGGTACTCTGCGATTTGCTCATGCGCGCGGCGATTGCCGGTTTGTATCACGCATATTGGAATGAAACGATTCTCGATGAGGTGGAGCGCAATCTCGTCAAGCAGGGACGCGCGACACCGGAAAGTGCGCAACGCCGCCGAGTCATGATGCAAAGGTCATTGCCGCAGGCAGCGGTGCAAGGATACGAATCGCGAATCGCGGCAATGGCGAACGACGCGAAGGATCGCCATATCCTTGCC
>JBBSII010000314.1:0-5708 GCA_038232175.1 Thermomicrobiales bacterium | reverse complement strand
GCGTCGATCAGGTCGCGGTGATCCCGCCGGTCGAGTTGCCGCCGTGGCGCGCCGACGCGGCCCGCGCCGCGCTCGAGGAAGTCGATCTGCGCGATGTGCGACCGGAAATCCTCGCGGAGTGGGAGCGATACCGCGCGACGCTCGAACGCGGCGACGTGCCCGCGCTCGGCGACGGGCCGCTGACGCCGTACGTGCTGCCGGAGATGGCGACGCTGCTCGACGCGCTGCCGGATGACGCGGTTGTCGTCGTGGACGAGCCGGGTGCGGTGCGCCTCGCGGCGACGCAGGTCGCGGCGCAGGCGGAGGAGTTGCGCGCGCAGTTCGTGCAGGGTGGCGAGTTGCCACGCAACATCCGCACGCCGTACCTGCCGTGGGATGCAATCGAGGGCCGACTGCGAGGCCGTGTGCGCCTCGACATCGGCGCGTGGGACGACACGCCGGGCGCGGAGGATGAGCGGCTCACGTCGGATGATGTCGGGTTCGTCCCCGCGCCGAGTTTCGGCGGGCGGCTGGATCAGGCATTGGCGGTGATCGGCGCGGCGTCGCGCGGCGGCGAGCGCGTCGTCATCGCCACGAATCAGGATCAGCGCGTGCGCGAGCTGCTGCTCGATGCCGATCTCTATCCGATGGCGCGCACTGCCCCACCCCGTCGCGCTACTGATGGGCCGACCGCGAACCTCACGCCGCTACCCACTGGCAGCATCGAACTGCTGCACGGCGCGCTACCCGTCGGCTGGCGGAGCAAGCCCCTCGGGACGCTCCTGCTCACCGACCGCGAACTGTTCGGCGTGCAGCTCGTCATGCGCCGCCCGACGCGGCGTTCGGGCACGGCGGCGCGGACGTTCATCGAGGGGCTGGCAGAGGGGCAGTACGTCGTCCACATCGAGCATGGCGTCGGCATGTATCAGGGCCTCATTACGCTGACGACGAGCGGCGCGGCGCGGGAGTACCTGCTCATCGAGTACGCCGGCGCGGACAAACTCTACGTCCCGGTCGATCAGACCGACCGCGTCGCGCCGTATCAGGCGGGCGGGACGGAGCCGACTGTCCATAAACTCGGCGGCGGCGAGTGGGCGCGGACGAAGAGCCGGGTCAAGAAGGCCGTGCTCGACCTCGCGGACGACCTCATCAAACTCTACGCCGCGCGCGAGACCGCCGAACGCCCGAGTTACGGCACGGACAGCCCGTGGGACGACGCGCTCGCGGACTCGTTCCCGTACGAGGAGACGCCGGATCAGCAACGCGCCATCGTCGAAGTGACGCAGGACCTGGAGGAGACCGAGCCGATGGACCGCCTGCTCTGCGGCGATGTCGGGTTCGGCAAGACGGAGGTCGCGCTGCGGGCGGCGTTCAAGGTCATCAACGCGGGCAAGCAGGTCGCCATCCTCGTGCCGACGACGGTGCTCGCGTTGCAGCACTTCCAGACCTTCCGCCAGCGGCTCGCGGCGTACCCCGTGCGCATCGAGATGCTCTCCCGCCTCCGCTCCGCCCGCGACAACGATCGCACCGCGAAGGCGCTCGCCGATGGGCAGGTCGATATTGTCGTCGGCACGCACCGCCTGTTGCAGAAGGATATCCGCTTCAAGCAACTTGGCCTCGTCATCGTCGATGAGGAGCAGCGGTTCGGCGTGCGCCACAAGGAGCGGTTCAAGCAGATGCGCGCCGAGGTCGATGTGCTGACGCTCACAGCGACGCCGATCCCGCGCACGCTCCATCTCTCGCTGATCGGCGTGCGCGACCTCTCGCTGATCCAGACGCCGCCGGAGGAGCGGTTGCCGGTGCGCACCTTCGTCACGCCGTACGCGGACAGCATCGTGCGCGAGGTGATCCTGCGAGAATTGGATCGTGGTGGGCAGGTCTTCTTCGTCCACAACCGCGTGCAGAGCATCCCGCATTACTTCAAGATGCTGTCGGACCTCGTGCCGGAGGCGCGCATCGGCATCGGGCACGGGCAGATGGAGCAGGGCCAGCTTGAGGAAGTGATGCTCAAGTTCGTGCAGCGCGAGTTCGATGTGCTGCTCTGCACCACGATCATCGAGTCCGGCCTCGACATCCCGAACGCGAACACGCTGATCGTGGACGACGCGACGAACTACGGCCTGACGCAGCTCTACCAGTTGCGCGGGCGGGTCGGGCGATCCTCGAACCGCGCGTATGCCTACATGCTCTACGACGCGACGAAGCCGATGACCGCCGAGGCGCAGCAGCGGTTGGAGGCGATCCAGGAGGCGACCGAACTCGGCGCGGGCTTCCAACTCGCGATGCGCGACCTCGAAATCCGGGGTGCGGGGAACATCCTCGGCTCGGAGCAGAGCGGGCACATCGCCGCTGTCGGCTTCGACCTCTACACGCGCTTGCTGCACGCCGCCGTCGAGGAGACGCGCACGGGGGAGGCGACGCCGGAGGAGCGGCCCGTCTCGCTCGACCTCCCCGTGACCGCCTTTCTGCCGCCGTCGTATGTGCCCGATGACCCGCTCCGCATCACGCTCTACCGTCGCATTGCGGACCTCGACGCGCTCCCCTGCGTCGATGAGATGGCGCGGGAACTGACCGACCGCTTCGGCCCGATCCCGCCGCCCGTCGCCGGGCTGCTCGATCTCGTGCGCTGGAAAATCCGCGCGCGCGGCGTCGGCATCGAGGTAATCAACCAGATCGAGCACGAGATCGTGCTGCGCCCTGTCCCCACCGCGCGTCTCAATCAAGGGCGGCTGCTGCGGCAGTTCGGGCGCGAAATCCGCTTCACCCCGAACACCGTGCGTCTCAACGCGCGGCACCTGCCCGATTGGCGTGCCGCGCTGAACACGACGCTGACGGAGATCGAGGCGGCGGCATCAAGCGCGCTCCCGGCGTTGGCGGCGGCGGGCGTGGGGTCGCGCTGAGCGCCTGGGCGGCTGTTGCTTGATCGTGTCGCCCTCGCTACACTGATCGTGTCAACTGCCAGAACGCCCTCAGATTGGATGCCATGATGGACGAACGACAGGTCATCGCAATGAGCGACATTCCCGCACGGCTTCGTGCACTCATTGAAGCGGTGCATCTCCGTGACGAGCTCTGTTTCGTCGTGGACGGACAGAACGTGCGCGCCGTTCTGCTTGGTGCGTGAGGCGTACGATGCGCTCATTGAGCGTCTGGAAGACCTCGAAGACAGCTTGAGCATCCTTGAGGCACGCGAATCCGGCGAACCGACGCGCTCGCTCGATGAGTATCTGCGTGAGCAGGGAGCGGCTTGATGCTCGCGCCTGTGCGCCGCTCAATCTTGCGGGGCGATGAAGGCGCTGTGTTGCTCCGTGAAGGACCCAACCTCCGCATTTCGGAGGCTGGGTCTTTGTGTTTATGGCAGTGGTGGCGGGCTAATGAACCTTAACGACTTAATCGGGTGCTGGGAGCACAGGCTAAATCTGCCCAAAGGGCACCCGGCCACCGGTGGCCGGGTGCCCTTTGGGCAGATTTAGCCTGCGTCCCTAACTATTACCCGAATGAGTTTTTAATGTTCATAAGCCCGCCGCCACCGAAGAACCAAAGACTCAGTCACTACGAAAACCGCTCTAAACGGTTGATGGCGTCAGCATGATCTCTCGCCTATCGGCAGCGGAGCGGTAGACGGCGTCGAGGATGCGCAGGATTTCCAGGCCCTCATCGACGTTGGCGATGGGCGGCGCGTTGTCGCGCACGCACTCCGCGAAATGCTGCATCTCATTGGCGAACGATGCCAGTAGCATCTCCTCTGGCGTGAGCGCGATGTTCGTCGGGATCGCGTTCACCTGCTCGTCCGCGATGGTCGAGAAGAGTTGGTACGGCGGCACGGGCATCGTCGTCCACGTCTCGCGCCCAAAGCGCTCGTACTTCGCGCCGCCGCGCGTGCCCATCAACTCGCTGAAGACGCGCTCGCGCTCGATGTAGCCCATCCACGAGGTTTCGAGGTAGATCGTCGCGCCGTTATCGAGGTGGATCATCGCGGAGCCGAGGTCCTCGATGTTGACGGGGCCGAGCAGCGGCTCCATCTCCTTCGCCAGTTTGTCGTACACCGCGCCGCTGACGCGCACGGCCTTCGGGCTGCCCATCAGCCAGAGCGTCAGGTCGAGCATGTGGACGCCGAGGTCGATCAGCGGGCCGCCGCCGGACTTCTCCTTCTCCATGAACCAGCCGCGCACCGTGCCCGCCCACCGCCGCCGCACCCACCCGGTCTTCGCGTAGTAGATGTCGCCCAGCGATCCGGCGTCGATGACGCGCTTCAACGACTGGATTTCGACGCGGAAACGGTTGTTGAGCGCGAGCATGAAGATGCGGTCGCTGGCGTGGACGGCGGCGGTCAGTCGCTCACCCTCCGCGAGCGTGTTGGCGAGGGGCTTCTCGCAGAAGACGTGCTTGCCCGCCGCCAGCGCCTCGATGCTGATCCGCGAGTGAAGCCAGTTCGGCAGGCAGATACTGACGGCGTCGATGTCGGGCCGCGCGAGGAGGACTTGATAGTCCGTCGTTGCCGTCTCGACCGGATAGCGCGCGTGCGTGCTCTGCAGGAGCGTCTCGCTCATGTCGCAGATCGCCGCGACGTTGACAAAAGGGAGTTTGAGATACCCCTCAAGGTGCCGCTGCCCCGGCCAGCCGAGGCCGATCACCGCGACATTAATCGTATCGTTCGCCCCAATGGCCACCGCGCGCTCCATTCCTCAGTTATAGCCC
This sequence comes from Thermomicrobiales bacterium, assembly GCA_038232175.1. Lineage (GTDB taxonomy): Bacteria > Chloroflexota > Chloroflexia > Thermomicrobiales > JALYUS01 > JALYUS01. Next base: position 1,031 of record JBBSII010000314.1, on the reverse strand, counting down.
GGCAACACATGCGGGCATCAGTCGATTCTCCGCTGCGGAGTGTAGCATGGGGAATGCCAGTGGGGGCGCACAAAAGAAAAACCCCCGCCGGTGGGAGGCCGGACGGGGGTGGGGAAGGGGGAAGGAGTGTGCTTAGTTGAGCGACTGATTGCCCCGGACCGATGACCGGCCCTCGATAATCAGTTCCTTCGCCTGCTCGCGCGTCAGTTCGTCCACGCCACCGAGCTTGAGCGCCTTGAGTTTCCCGTCGAGGTCGTACCCGTGATCGGCGAGCGACCGCAACTGCGCGTGCTGGTGCACATTGGAGCGATCATCCCCGGCGGGGGTGGCGAGCGTCGCGGTTGCGCCGTGGCTCTCCGGTGCCGCCGCGCCGTTCGCCCCGGTGCGTCGGGGTGCGGGCGCGCGGTTCGGTGCTGCCTGAGCCGGTGCAGTCGGCGCGTCGGCTTCGGCGCGCACGCGACTGGCGGAACCAATCGGTGTCACATTGTCGGAACCTTCCGGGCCGTCCGGGCGGCGTGTCGCGCGCTCGTCCTTCGCGGCGGCGCGGCCATCCATCGGCTCGCCGTCATCGAAGTCCGCCGCGCTGTCCGTCCCGTAGCCGAGAACGGCGCAGGCGCGACCAATCGCCTTCGTCTCGGCCTTCTCGTAGAAGTCCGGGAAATCCGTCGCCGTCTCGCTCCCGTGGCCGGATGACACCGCGCCACTAGGGAGCGTGATCGTGCACTTGAACCGGGCGTGGTCGACATCGCCCTCGATCTGCTCGGTGACGATCTGCGCCGTCGGGTACTCGGCGCGGAGCCACGCCACGCGCCATTTCACATCGAGGTAGTCCTGCATCCCCTGCCGCGTACGGATCTTTCGCATGTGGCCCGCCGCGTCGAATGAACGCGGCTGCGTGTGCTCTTCAACGGTTGCTGCGCTGCTTCGTGCCATCATCATCTCTCCTTATCGCGCGGCGATCGGTGCGCCGGCTTCGACGGTTTCCGCCTTCGCTTCGACCCGCTCTTCCTCCGGCACCGCATTCGCCGTTC
>JBBSII010000313.1:0-5729 GCA_038232175.1 Thermomicrobiales bacterium | reverse complement strand
TCCGCGCCAATCTGGAGGCGGAGGGGCACGCGGTCTATCACGCCGCGGATGGCGCCGCCGCGTTGGAGTGGGTGCGCCATGAGGAGGTCGATCTTGTCATCCCCGACCTGATGCTGCCGAAGATCGATGGGCTGGAGGTCTGCCGCCGCATCCGTCGCGTCGCGATCACGCCAATCCTCATGCTCACTGCGGAGGGGACGGAGTTGGACCGCGTCGTTGGCCTGGAGATGGGGGCGGACGATTACCTCGTCAAGCCCTTCGCGATGCGGGAGTTGCTCGCGCGCGTCGAGGCGATCCTCCGGCGCGTGGAGATGATGCGCGAGGCGCATCAGGAGCCGGGTGAGGAGACGGTGATCGACCTCCCCAGCCTGCACATCGACCCGTCGGCGCACGACGTGGTGGCGGATGGCCGCGCGGTCGCGCTCAACGCGAAGGAGTTCGCCCTGCTCCACCTGCTCGCCGCCAATCCGGGCCGCGTCTTCAACCGGGAGTACCTGCTGGAGCGCATCTGGAGCGACGACTATGCGGGGCTGGGCCGCACCGCACAATCGGTGTACGGTACATCGTGCCCGCACAATGACTCAGCACTCAGCACTTAGCACTTCATCGAGGAAGGCGCCGGGTCGTCGTGTTCGCCCCGATCAGACGGTGACGGTGAGGCCGTCATAGGCGACCTCATAGCCTCGTTCTCCGGCAATCGCGACCAACGCGGGATGGACGGGGTTGCTGTGGTGCGCGAGATGATGCGCGAAAATCCGCGCGTCCTCCGCAAGCAACCCTTCGTCGTGCATCCGCGCGATCTGTTCGAGAAATTGCTCCCGATTCAAGTGCCCGCTCACCCGCGCACTCAGGCCGAAGGTGTGATCGAGCATGACGAGATTGAAGAGATGCCGACCATCGCGGAGTGCGCTCCATGTCGCTTCCGGGAGGGGGCCGGTATCGGTGCCATAGAAAAGCGTGCGCCCATCCCGTTCGATGACATAGAGCAGCGCGACGATGGACGGGTCGTGGGTCGCCCGCACGCTGTGCACCCGGTAGGGGCCAACCGCGAAGGTCTGGAAAGGCGCGACCGTATGCACGGAGAGGTTCAAGGATTCGCTCACCCGTGATCCATCGGGCGCGTCGGTGAATGGGTGCGGGCCGATGCTCCGCAACGCGCCGTCCAGCGCACCCTGTGTGGCATAGAAATGGAGATGCGGCGCATCAGGGACCTCGTACGATGGGCTGCGTGAGAGGAAGTGCGACGGGTCGAGATGGTCCGCGTGCTCGTGTGTTTGCAGGCAATACCGCAGGCCAGTAAGGGAGAAGCCTTGTATCTGCGCCGCCGCCATCAGATCGGGGCCGAGATCGATCAGCAAGTCGTCATTAATGAGTACCGAACTGCGCTTGCGCAGGCTCCGGCCACCCAACGCTCGCGCGTGCTGGCAGTTGACGCAAGCACAGAACGCATCGGGATACCCTTCGAAAGCCGCCGTACCGAGAAAGGTCGCGCGCATTCCCACCTCCCCAGTAGCGAGTAACGAGAAGGGAATCCGTATATCCTCGTTACTCGTTACTCGCTACTCGCTACTCGTTGCTACCTGCGCGAAGAGGTCCGGGCAGTTACTCGTCAGGCCATCCACGCCCATCGCCAGCAACCGCTCCATCAGCGTCAGGTCGTCCACCGTCCAGGCCAGTACCGCCAATCCACATGCATGGCACCGCTCGATGAACGCGGCATCGAGGATGCGCCAATCGACTGTGACGGCGTCCATGTCGATCCGCTCGATCACATCGTCGCCGTACCGCTGTCGCCACCGGTGATCGAGCGTTAACGACGTGCCAATCTCCGGCGCGCGGCGTTTGATCTCGCGCAGGCTCTCCCAGAAATGCCCGCAGACCACCCCCGGCTGTTCGCCGCACGCACGGATCGTCTCGACGATCTGCTCCGCCAGCCCGTCCGCCTTCAGGTCGATGAGGAGCGCGGCGCTGCCCCGCACGGCGTCCAGCCCGTCGGCGAGGCCGATGATGCGTTCTCCTTGTCCGATATCGACAGATTGAAGCGCCGCGCGGTTCGCTCTAGCGAGAGGAATACGGGCGTCGCCCATCGGCAGTGTGTCGTCATGCCAGAGCACGAGATGGCCGTCCGCCGTGCGGTGGACATCCACCTCGACCATATCCACGCCGCAATCCGTTGCGGCGAGAATCGCCCGGCGTGAGTTCCCCGGCGCGACGGTCGGCGCGCCGCGATGCGCGGTGCGGAGCCATGCGCCACCAGCGAGCCGCTGGCGCAGCGGTACGGGTAGCCCCTGACCACGCGGTGGCGGTGATTGCGCCCCTCCCGGTGTCACCCGAACGCTTGTATTCTGTCGGCGTAGCCTGGCAGCGCGGACGGCTCCGTCACCCCGACGAGATGGTCGTCGGCGTACCAGAGGACGCGCTGTGGGGTGATCGTGCAGGGGCCGATGGCAACATTCTCCTGCTTCGTCACGAAGATGGTGATGCGCTCCACCTCCGGCACCTCGACAAGGACGCGGTGATAGTGGCCGAGGTCCGTGATCTGCGTCACCCGCGCGGGAGTGCCCGTGTCGTCCGCCCCGCCAATCGCGAACTCCTCCGGTCGGACGCCCGCCGTGAGGCGCGCACCGTCGCTCAACCGGTGATCGGGCGGGAGCGGGATCGTGAACGGCCCCGCGACCGCACGATCATGCCCATCGACCCGCCCGTCCAGCAGGTTCATCGTGCCGATGAAGGTGGCGACGAAGCGCGTGGCGGGGCGCGCGTAGAGTTCGGACGGCGTGGCGACCTGCTCCAGCACACCGTCGTGCATCACGGCAATGCGATCCGCGATCGAGAGGGCTTCCTCCTGATCGTGCGTGACGAAGACCGTCGTGATCCCGACGCGCCGCTGAATGGCGCTCACTTCCTCGCGCATCCGCACGCGCAGTTGGGCGTCGAGGTTCGACAATGGCTCGTCGAGGAGCAGGATGCGCGGTTCGAGCACGAGCGCCCGCGCGAGGGCGATCCGCTGCTGCTGCCCGCCGGAGAGTTGCGCAGGGTTCCGCTTCTCGATTCCCGGCAGGCCGACGAGATCGAGCGCCTCCCGCACGAGCCGATCCACTTCCTTCCGGGGCGTGTGGCGCAGTTGCAGCCCGAAGGCGACATTGTGCCAGATATCCATGTGCGGCCAGAGCGTGTAGCGCTGGAAGACCATGCCGGTTGGGCGGCGCTCCGGCGGCTGCTTGAGCACACTCGCGCCGTCGATCAGGATGTCGCCGCCGTCCGGCGTGATGAAACCGCCGATCATCCGCAGGGTCGTCGTCTTGCCGCACCCGGACGGGCCGAGGAAACAGATCAACTCCCCGTCGCGAACATCGAGCGACAGGTCCTGCACCGCATAGGTCGCGCCATACCGCTTGACGAGGCGCTGAAGTTCCAATCGGGCCATCTGGGCTTACCTTCCACGAAATCCGGCGGCGAGATACCCGGCAATGAGAAACCGGCGCGCCAGCAGCAGGAGGATGATGGACGGCAGCGAGAAGAGCAGCGAGAAGACCGCGCCGACCGGCTCCGGGTAATTGGTGACGAGCGAGTACATTAGCACCGGCATCGTCACGATGCTTGGCGAACCGACGATCAGTGTCCCCTGCGCCTCGTCGAAGGCGGCGAGGAAGGCGAGCACACCCGCAACGACGATACTCGGCACCGCGAGCGGCAACGTCACCCGCCAGAAGACGCGCAGCGGCCCCGCGCCCGCGTCCCGCGCCGCCTCCTCCAACTCGCGCGGCACGCTGTCGAACCCGGCGGTCGGGATCCACGTCATCACGACGAGCGTGTTAATCAGTTGGATCAGGACGACGCCCCAGAAGGTATTGATGAGGTTGAGCCGGAAGAAGAGCGTGGCGATGGCGATGTAGAGGCCGATCTTCGGGAAGGCGTTCGCCGCGAGTAGGCCAATGAAGAAGACGCGCCGACCGGGGAAACGCAGCCGCGAGAAGCTGTACGCCGCGGGGAGACAGATCACCGCCGAGAGGAGCGTGGCGACCGGCGCGGTAGTGAAACTGTAGCGGACCGCCTTGACGATCGTGTCGTTATGGAGGACGAAACTCCACCATCGCAACGAATACCCCTGCGGCAGAAGGTGCGGATAGCGCCAGACGTCCGCGAACGCCCAGAGCATGAGGGTCAGGAGCGGCAGGAGCAGGAAGAGGCCGAGCGCGAGCACGAGGATGAGCGCCATCGCCCGTCGCAGCGGCGGCACCGCAAGGAACCACGTCGCGCGCATCAGGCCTCCCGCCGCGACCGCACGGTCGCCCAGACATAGATCACACCCGCCACCGCCGCGAAGGCGAAGGTCATCACCGCGATGGCGACGGCGGGTTGCGGCTGCTGATAACTGCTGAAGTACGCCTGCATCGCCACCCCGAAGACTTGCGGCGCGTTCGGCCCGAGCAGGTATGGGATCGTGAAACTGCCCAGCACGCCGATGAAGGTGAAGGTGAGGACGATCAGCGTCGGCACGACATTCAGGGGCAGCACGATCCGCCGCAGGATGGCGGGGAAACTCGCGCCCACATCGCGCGCCGCCTCGATCAACTCCTGCGCGATGCCGTCCAGCCCGGAGCCGAGGATGAGCACCGCGAAGGGGATGTTCGTCCAGATCTGCCCGAGGATAATCCCGGAACGGTGGTAGATCGGCGAGTCATAGCCGATGTGCAGCCGACCGAGGATCGCGTCCAGCGCCCCATGATTGCCATAGAAAGTGATCAGGGCGTACGCGGCGATCACGACCGGGACGAACATCGGCACGAGGTAGAGCGAGCGGACGACCTGCGGGATCCACCCCGTCCCGAAGCGGACATAGAGCGCCAGCACGTAACTGATGACGAGCGCGATGATGACGGAGAGCACGACGACGGATGCGGTCAGGGCGAAGTCATCGCGGAAGAATTTGCTCCCCAGGAGGTTCTGGTAGACCTCGAGCGTGGGGCGCGAACTCGTGATGAGATGCTGACCAGTGCTATAGGTGATGTTCCCCTCCGGCACGATGCCGAGCGAGAACCGGAGGGCGTCGAGCGCGGGCAGGATAATCAGTGCGACGAGCACAACGATCGGCGGCGCGGCGAGCAGCAGCCCGAACGCCGCCTCCCGTGTGCGCGCCCCGGTCCATGTCTCGCGCCGCCGCACTGCCACCACCGGAGGCGGCAGCACCTCGCTTACCTGTTCAGCCATCTCTTCCGCGTCCTATCTACGGCGTCTTGGTCGGCGCGGGCGTGCCGGCCACCTTCTCGTACCACTGCTGGTTCTTGTCGTTGTTGAACTTCTGGCTGAAGTTGAAACTGTAGCTCTTGGCGATGTCCGCGTACTTCTGCTGCACCTCGGGCGGCATATACTGCCAGTCCAGACCCGGATAGCCGTTGATTTTGGTGACGATGACGGTCTGCGGCTCCGGTGTCAGCAGCCAGTTGAGAAAGGCGTACGCCTCCGGCTTGTGCTGGCTGTCCCCGACAACGCCGATGTATGCCGCGCCGCCAGAGAAGGGCGGGTCGATCTGCAGGAGTTTGACTTCGGGCGGCAAGAGTTTCTGCGAGAGGTAACTCAGCCCCTGATCGGACCAGACGGGCGCGAGCGAAATCTCCCCCTTGCCGAGCGTTTGCAGCACGGGGACGTTCCCCTTCGGGTAGAAGCCTTTCTGGTAGACGGATGGCGCGATCCCCTTGAGGATGCCCCAGCCCATGTCCCACTGCGTT
>JBBSII010000312.1:0-5732 GCA_038232175.1 Thermomicrobiales bacterium | reverse complement strand
CCCTCGGCGCACTTGATGTTGACGTAGCCGCTGCGGAAGGGGCGCGCGACCTTCTCGTCCGGGAGGTACTGCCGCCGCGCGATGCAGCCGTTGTCGTTACCCAGCAGGTGGAGCGAGACGGACGTGACCGGCGAGGTCGTGTGGACGCGGTGGATGTCGTTCTCCGGCAGGAGCGTGTAGAAGTCGCCGGGGTGGAGCGCGTGATGCTCGGCGATGGCGAGGTCCGCGTAGTCATCGCGCGAGCCGTCGTCCCGCCGCTGATAAACGATCTCATCCTGCTCGCCGCGATACAGCCCGACAAGCCCCCACGCGAGATGGTCGTGGACGGGCGTTTCCCGACCGGGCGCGAGCACGAGCGCGGAGAAGGCGAGGCTGCCATCGCCCGCGCGGTAGAGGAGCCACATACCGGTGTTGCTGCCCATGCCGCTCTGTGCTGCCGGTTCCTGGTACTCCGGCGGGAGCCAGTCCGAGTCCGCGAGCAGTTCCGCGAAGTGGGGGCGAATCGCCTCCATCGCCGCTGCGGACGAGGGCGCGGTCGCCTGCGCCGCGTTGACCGCCGCGATGAATCGCCGCATCACCGGCGTGTCGAGGATGTACTGATCCTCACCATTCTCGATCGTTGGCAGGTCGTTGTGGAAATGACACATGTGCGTACCTCCTGTGAGTCATTGTCGTGACGCACATTGTACCCGATTGGGGACGTAGCCGTAGTCGGTAGCCAGACCGTACTACTATTATCTCAATTCAGCCGATCACGCGCGCGCTTTTTCTGCTATACTCTCTTCTATGGAAGAGAACATGAAGAACAAACCAGAGGCATATTGGAAAGAGACGCTCACCCCCGAGCAGTATCATGTGCTCCGCAAGAAGGGGACAGAAAGGCCGTTCACCGGTCAATTCTATCTCAATCATGACAGCGGCATGTACACCTGCGCGGCGTGTGGCACCCCCCTCTTCTCGTCCGACACGAAGTTCGACAGCGACTGCGGCTGGCCAAGTTTCGACCGCTCCATCGAAGGCAACGTCGAGTTCCACGAAGACCGCACCTTCGGCATGAAGCGCACCGAGGTGCTGTGCGCCACCTGTGGCGGGCACCTGGGGCACATCTTCGATGACGGGCCGAAGGAGACGACGGGGCAGCGGTTCTGCATCAACTCCGCCGCACTGAACTTCAAGAAGAGCGACTGAGAGCCGGATTCGGTTCCTCACCCCCGGCCCCTCTCGTACGGAGCCATCGCCCTGAGATTGGAGAACGGTGAAATCCGTTCGGCGATGGAGAGGGGAGGGGAGGGGTTTCGCAACCGATAGTGCATCTCTCTTCTTCGTTCAGTCGCATTGCGGGTGTAACAACATTCGTTGAATACTACCGTGATGCGGGGCATGACTCCTGAATGGGAGCGGCCCCGTATTTCGGTCGCCGCAGTTTTCTCGTATCCTTCTTCCCATTCGTGCGACGGTTGGCACTGCGACGGGGCGACAGGGAGGAAAGGCGCGATGCGTTGGGTGCGGAGGCTGGCGGTCTCGCCGTGGAGCACGAACGGCGTCACGTTTGTCGTGGCGCTCGCGCTCGTGCTGCCCCTGAGCATCGGCCTCAACCGGCCCTCCGGCCCGGCGCGGATCACGGTGCTCCCGACTGCTGACGCGGTTACGTACCTGATCGAGGACGGTGACGGACGGAGGATCATCGTCGGCGGGGGCGCGAGCGACGGCGCGCTCCGGGCATTCAGCGAGCGCACCCGACCGTGGGACCGGCGGCTCGACCTACTTGTGCTGCCCCCGCCATTCCGCGACCACCTGCCGGGCGCGACCGACATCGTGCGCCGGACACAGACGGGGCGCGTGATCGAACTCGGCGGCCCCGGCACGAAATCGTCCGACCGATACGACCCCTGGCAACTCGCCACGCTCGACCGGGGGCACATCCCCGAGCGGCTCTGGGGCCATCTGTCGATTCCCCTCGCACGCGGCGTGACGCTCGACCTGATCGCACCGGACGCGCCAGACGGCGTCCCCTTCCAGCTCCCCGCGAAAGCGCCCAAACCCGTAAGCACCACGCGGACGTCCCCGCCCGCCGCGAACCCCGAGGCGAACGCCGCCTCTGGTGGCTATCTCCGGCTGACGAATGGCACGACGAGCATCCTCCTCGCCCTCGGCGCGCCGGACGCGACCCTCCCCGGCTTCGCGCGGCTGATCGGCCCGACGCTCCTCGTCGCCCCCGCGACACCGACGCTCCCGGCGCTGAGTGGATATGTGCGACCGTGGGCGCTCGTCGCCATCGCCTCCGGTGTGGGGCCGGACAACGCTGGGCTGCCCACGCGGACGCTCACCGTGCCGCAGGGACACGGCTTCACGGTGCTGCTTGAGGCGAATACCGTCCGCATCCAGAATATCCCCGAACTCCCGGCATGGGCGGCGCGCGGCTGAGAGCCGAACCTGTCAAGAAGCCGGGGAATGAAACCGGGGAGAACCACAGAGGCGCAAAGGACGCAGAGGACACAAAGGAATACAGAAACGGTGTCCATCTTTGCGTCCTCTGCCGGATGCCCTCTGGGCAGATGCGTTCTCTGCGTCGATTCGGTTTGGTCCATTGATGATTGAGAAGATGGAGCGGTGGTGAGCACGAGTCTGACGGTCTACATCCTCGGTGGCCTGACGATGTTCTGTACCGCGACGCTCGGCGGCATCACCGGCTTTGGCGCGTCGCTGCTCTCGACACCCCTGCTCCTGCTAATCGGCCTGCCGTTGCGCTGGGTCGTCGTCGTGAACCTCTCGGTCGTGCTCGTCACGCGGCTGACGACGGCGGTACGGCTGCGGGGGCACATCACGCACCGGCGACCTGCCATGCTCGTGCTCGGCAGCGTCCCCGGCCTCTACTGCGGGACGTGGCTGGCGACGCGCGTGGACGCGACAACGCTGAAGCGGGGCGGGGGCGCGGTCATCATCATCGCGACGCTCGTGCAGGTCTGGTCGATGCGCCGCCCGCCACCGCTGAGCATCCCCGGTGCGCCGATCATCGTGGGGGCGCTCGGCGGGGTGCTCGGCGCGACGACCTCGCTGAACGGCATCCCCCCCGCCATCCTGCTGGCGCGTGACCGCTCCGCGCCGCGCAACTTCCAGGCGGACCTCGCGCTCTACTTCGTCTGCTCCAACGCCATCGGGCTGCTCGTGCTGGCGACGCGCGGCGCGTTCGTGCCACACGCCCTCGTGCCCACCGCGCTCGTCTGGATGCCGGGCGCGCTGCTCGGCAACGCGATTGGCACGTCGTTCGGGGAGCGGCTGCCGGATCGTCTCTTCCTTTACTTCGCCTTCGCGCTCGCCGGGATCGCGGGCGCGGTTACGGTGTTGACCGCGTAAGACGCCGGGAGTTTCCCCTTCCAGCCATCGAAAGCGCATCCCATACCGGTGAAGTGCACTGTGGGTGGAACGACGTGGCGTGGTATGATAGACCGCAGCACGTCACGCAGGGGCGTACGAGAATGTTCGCCGTGTGAGACGCGGAAAACGGGCGAGAAATCGTGCGATGCAGTCAACAGGTTGAGGGTTGAGGAGGCCGCGACAATGAGCAGTGTGGTGGAGACGCCAGTAGCGACAATGGCGGACCCGGGCGATCTCTCAGAGGATGACCTGAGGCGCATGTACCGGACGATGATCACCGGGCGCATCCTCGCGGAGCGGTTCTGGATCCTGTCCCGGCAAGGGAAGACCCATTTCGTCATCACGAGTCAGGGCCACGAAGCGGCCCAGGTTGGCAGCGCGATGGCGATGCAGAAGGGTACGGATTATCTCTATACCTATTACCGCAGCATGTCCGTCGCCTTGACGATGGGGTTCACCCCGTACGACCTCCTCCTGGGCGTCTTCGGCAAGCGCGATGATCCATACAGCGGCGGTCGGCAACTGCCGAACCACCCCAGCAGCGTCGCGTGGCGGATGCCGAGCGGCTCCAGCAGCGTCGCTACGCAAATGGCGCACGCGGTCGGCTCGGCGTACGCGGCGCGCGTGCTCGGCGAGGAGTTCGCCGCGATCTCCTACTCCGGCGAGGGCGCGACCGCGAAGGGCGATTTCCACGAGACGGCGAGCATCGCCAGCATCCACAAGCTGCCCGTCATCTTCTTCATCGAGAACAACCACTATGCGATCAGCGTCCCCGAGCAGTTCGAGATCCCGGAGGGCGGCGTGATGGCGCGCGCGGCGGGCTACTCGATTCGCGGCGTCCAGGTCGATGGCACCGATCCCATCGCCGTCTACCACGCCACGCGCGAGGCGCGCGAGCGCGCGATCAAGGGCGAGGGGCCGACCGTGATCGAGGCGGTCGTTGTGCGGCTCGTCGCCCATTCCTCCGACGACAACGACCGCTATCGCACCGACGAGATGCGGAATGAAGTGCGGAAGCACGACCCGGTGCCCCGGATGCGCAATTACATGATCGAGCGCGGCCTCCTGACCGAGGAGAGCGAAGCCGCGATGGTCAAGGAGATCACGGCGGACATCCGCGACTCCCTCGACCGCGCCGAGGCAGCGCCTGCGGCGGACCCGGCGGAGGCCCGTCGCCATATCTACGCGGAGGAAGCGTAAATGCCCGAGAAGACGATTGCCGACGCGATCCACGACGCGATCCACGAGGAGATGGCGCGTGACCCGACCGTCGTGGTGATGGGCGAGGATGTCGGCTACAAGGGCGGCGTTTTTAAGATCACCGAGGGGTTGCAGCAGGAGTTCGGCATGTACCGCTCCTTCGACACCCCGATCGCCGAGTGTGGCATCGCGGGGATCGCCATCGGCGCGGCCTTCTCCGGCCTCAAGCCGATCGCGGAGATGCAGTTCGCGGACTACAGCCTGCCTGCGTACGATCAGATCGTCAACGAGGCGGCCCCGATGCGCTACCGCTCGAACGGCCAGTGGGGTTGCCCCGTCGTCTTCCGCTCTCCCTTCGGTGCGGGCGTCCACGGCGGGCTGTACCACTCCCAAAGCGTGGAGGCATTGTTCTGCCACATCCCCGGCCTGAAGGTCGTCATTCCCTCCACCGCGTACGACGCGAAGGGGCTGATCCTCGCCGCGATTCGCGACCCGGACCCGGTGATGTTCTACGAGCACAAGAAGTCCTACCGCCGCTACAAAGAAGAGGTGCCGGACGGCGACTACACCGTGCCGATCGGCGTGGCGAAGGTACAGCGCGAGGGCACGACCCTCTCCGTCATCACCTACGGCGTCGGCGTCCACTGGGCGCTCGAAGCGGCGCGGGCGGTCGAGGGCGACGGAATCAGCGTCGAGGTGCTCGACTTACGAACCCTCCTGCCGCTCGACCGTGAGGCCATCGTCGCGACGACCGAGAAGACGGGGAAGGTGCTGATCCTGCACGAGGACAACACGACGATGGGCATTGGCGCGGAGGTCGCCGCGTTCATCGCGGAGAACTGCCTCGACTCCCTTGACGCCCCGATTGTGCGCGTCGGCGCGCTCGACTGCCACATCCCCTACAACGCCGAGCAGGAGAACGCCATCATCCCGAACCCGGCCATCGTCACCGAGGCGGTCCGCAAGCTCGCGGCATATTAGTAGGACTGAGGACTAAGGACTACGTAGGGCCGAGCGGTGTGTCCGCTCGGTTATTTATTCCACCCCCTCTCCATCGCCCTCAGATCGCACAACCAAAAAAAACCTTTGGGGTTGGGAGTGGGGGCCGGGGGGTGAGCAACAGCGATGAAAATTACGGCGGTCAAGGGGATTCCGGT
>JBBSII010000311.1:0-5756 GCA_038232175.1 Thermomicrobiales bacterium | reverse complement strand
TTGACCGCCGCACTCATTCACCTCGCGCCGGATGCGTGGCGCGCCGCGTGGGCGGCAGGCCGTGCCATAACGGTGCAACAAGCAATCGAGACGGCGACCACGCCGCCTGCTTGAAGCGAAGTGCTGAGTGCTGAGTGCTGAGTGCTGAGAAAGGACGTACGCGGTTGGGGTGACTTTTCCGGTGGTGGCGGGCTTCTCTCACGAACTGCGTAACTTTTATCGTTAGAACGAATTGCAATGACATTGAGCCTGAGAGTACCAGTGGCGGCGGGCTTTAGCCTGCCGATCCTCGCTGCGGCAGACTAAAGTCCGCCGCCACCGGGGAATCTGGCCGATTCAGTCATTACACGAGCCGCTCTAATCCCCGGCGGGAACGGCCTCACGCGCGGCGCGGCCCATTCGTTTTTTGCCGGTGCCGTTGGGTGTGCCGCCGAGGTGGCCCGCCGCGCGGACGATCAGCATCGGGCACCCGGTCATCTCGGAAAGTTCGGCTGCCGGATGGCCGAAGTCTTCCTCCGTGTACCAATCCGGGCCAACCGGCACGATGGCGACGGCCCCGTCACGTGTTTCGGTGAGCGCGCTCTCCTGTGCGTCACCCTCGACGAAGACGGGCACAACCCAGAGGCCGCTGCTCTGGCGCAGTGCGTCGGCTTGTTGCGCCAGTTCCTCGGACGCAACGGTCGCGATCCGCCCGCCCTGATCGCTGACGTAGCCCACCAATTTGACGCTCGTGCCCATATCCTTCGCTAGTTGCACGCCGAAGCGGATCGTGCCTTCATCCTGCTCAGTCGAATCGAGCACGACGACGACGGGTTCGTCTGGCATGGGCTTAATGCCGCTGCCCTCCGGGTCCACGAAGACCGCGACATCGCAGGACGCGAGGGTGAAGATGCGATGCACCAATGCCTGGATGACATGCTTCGGCAGCGACGCGCGCAGCCAGCCGAGGAGGATCGTGTCGCATTGCTGGTCGCGGGCGACGCGCGCGAGGTCCGGGCTGACATCGTCCGAGAGGAACGAGATGGGCCGCGCCACGACGCCCGCCGCCGCCGCCTGCTCAACGAGTGGCCGCATCGACTCGATGGCTGCCTCCACCTGACTTTCCGCCTCCAGGAGGCCCGTGCGGAACTCGGGGGCGCGCACGGTCGGGATCAACCGGACGAGGAGCAGTTCCGCCGGACGTCTGCCGCCGGTGAGCCGGATCGCGGCGTCCACGAGGTTCGGCGCGTTGAGCGGGTTGCCGATGGCGACGAGCACGCGGGCGGCGGGCGCGGTGGCCGGGTCGGGCGCGGGGCCGCCGACAAGGTCGCGGATTTGCTCATCGCGGGAGGTCACGCGGTTGACGACCGGCGCGGCCATCACCGTGGTCGCCAGCGCCATGATGACCATCATCGCGAATGTGCGATCCGACAGCACGCCGAGGCTGGAGCCGATGGTCAGGATGACGAGTTCGGTCAGGCCGCGGGTGTTCATCAGTGCGCCGAGGATGATTGAGTCGTGCCGCGAGGAGCCGGTGAGGCGCGCGGCGAGGCCGCAGCCCACGAACTTGCCGATGGTGGCAATGGCGATGATGACGACGAGCCAGCCGACTAGGGAGGGGCTGTTGAGCGCAAACAGGTTTGTGCGCAGACCGGTGACGGTGAAGAAGATCGGCAGCAGGACGACGACGGTGAAATCCTCCACCTTATCCGCTAGTTCCTTCGTCAGCCCCGACCGCTTCGGCATGATCGCGCCGAAGATGAATGCCCCGAAGATTGCGTGGATGCCGATGCGCTCTGTCGCGTACGCGGAGAGCAGCACCCCCGCCATGATGACCGCGACCATGTCGATCGTCAGGTGGCCGAGCGCGTCGTACCGTTTCGCCAGCAGGTTCAACAGGCGGCTGCCGACAAAGACCATGAAGAGCACGAAGAGGGCGGTGAGGAGGAAGGCAGGCAGCGCCGCGCTCGCAGAGCCATTGCGCGCCAGGCCAACGACACTGGCGAGGAGAATCCAGGCGATCGCGTCGTCCACCGCCGCCGCGCAGAGCGCCGCCGTGCCCACGGGCCGCTTGTACAGCCCCGTCTCGACGAGGATGCGCGCCAGCACCGGGAACGCCGTGATGCACATCGACGCACCGAGGAACAAGGCGAAGGTGAGGGTCGGCGGCGGGTGCGTCGTGCCGTCCTGGAAGGTGCCGCCGTTATTGACGGAAACCAACTGGGTGGCGAGCAACATGCCGAGGCCGAGTGGCGCGACGATGCCGCTCAGGGAGATCTGGAACGCGCGCCGCCCCTCTTTTCGCATGAGCACCGTGTCGAGTTCGAGGCCGACGAGGAACATGAAGAAGATCAGGCCGACATCGGCGAACGACTTGAGCGGCACCTCCGGCGGGAAGATCTCCTTCGGCACATTGGGGAAGAAGCGACCGAGCAGCGTCGGGCCGAGCACGATGCCCGCGACGATCTCCCCCACCACCGCCGGCTGATTCACCCGCCGCGCCAGATACCCGAACGCGCGGGCGGCGACGATGATGATGACGAGATCGAGCAGGAGATGGAGAAAAATTTCACCCGCAGGCATCGTCTGTATCCCCCCTTACCCGGTGTGTCCGGCCCCATGCGGTATCGCGCACCGTCGCTTGTACGACGTACGACTGACGCCCCCGTGATCGAGTTCCGCGCTTCTGGCCGCGCGACACCCCATCGCGGGCAACGACGCGAAATCTGACGCGCGGAACGTCGCGATGAAACGCTGGCGGCATCGAAGTCGAGCAAAATACCTACGTGACTGCGCGGTGAGCATACGAAATCGCTCTCGGTGTGTCAATGCACGAACGGGAAGTGTGGCGGAAGGATGTGCCCTCCGACAAGAGCGTCCAGGGCGATGTGCGTGATCTTCACCATGCTGGAACCTTTTATCTCTTGCATCGTCTTTCTTTTCGGAATAGGATACCAGAAGCAGTCATCAAAAGTGGAGAAGTTTGCGCGGTAGCATGTGTGCGGTGCGTGTGGGGCGAGTATCTGCGCGGTAACGATCTTCCCGGTTTTGCCAGCCGGGGTGGACGAGTGTTGGGTGTGGGGAGAAAGGAAACAGGCGCGATGGTGACGTTTCAGCCGGTCATTCTCGACTTCGGCAGTTGGTTCCACAACCATGTCACGAACATAACCGCCATGACGTCGATCCAGAAGACATTCCTCGCGCTGGTGGCGGTGCTCATCGCGGCGCGGCTCTGCGGCGGCATCGCCGTGAAACTCGGGCAATCCCGCGTCGTTGGCGAGATCATCGCGGGCATCCTCCTTGGGCCGAGTGTCTTCGGCCCGGCACACGACAGCGTGCTCTTCCCGCAGGCAAGCCGCGACATCCTCAACATCCTCGGCTCGATCGGGCTGATGTTCCTGATGTTCGTCGCGGGGCTTGATCTCGATCTGCGGCTGCTCAAGGGGCGCATCCCGCGCGTGCTCATCATCTCCGTCGCGTCGGTCGTTGTGCCGATCCTCCTCGCGATCCCGGTCTCGTACCTCGTGACGGACCCGGCGTTCAAGTTGCCGGGCATCTCGAATGTGGCGTTCATCCTCATGCTGGGCGGCGCGTTCGCGGTCAGCGCGTTCCCGGTCGCCGTCCTCGTGCTGTACGAGCGCAAATTGATGGGTACCGAACTGGCGAACCTCACGGTCGCCGCCGCCGCCCTCATCACGCTGCTCATGTTCCTCGTGATCGCGCAGGCGGCGGACGTGGCGCGTCATGCGAGCGTGTCATTCTTCCTCCGGCGGTTCGGCCTCTTCGTGCTGCTCAGCGTCGTTCTGCTGGTCAGCCTCCGTCTGCTCGGCAACCGGATCGAGGCGCAACGCCCGGACATCTTCGAGAAGGCGACGCCGGATCTCTTCGTTGTGCTGATGGCGCTCGTGGTGCTGACGGGCTGGATCACGTCCCGGCTCGATCTCAACATCATGCTCGGCCCGTTCATCCTCGGCGCGGCGATGCCGTACCGCCAGTCGTTCCGCGACAGCCTGCGCGCGCCGATCCAGCAAATCACCATCCTCGTGCTCATCCCCGTCTTCCTCGCGCTGAGCGGCTTCAGCACGGACCTCCATCTCATCAAGCCGGCGCTGCTCGGCGGGATCACGATTGTCGTCGTCGCAGGGGTGCTGGGAAAGGTGATCGGCGGGTTCGTGGGGCGGTTCGTCGGCCTGGATACCGCAGCGACCGTGAAACTGATCGCGCTGACGAACGCGAAGGGACTGATGGTCCTCGTCGTCGCGCTTCAGGGGAAGCAGTTGGGCCTCGTCGGGCCTGGCCTCTTCATCGCGCTCGTCGTGCTGGCGATTGTCTCCAACGTCCTCATCAGCCCGCTGATGAGCCTGGGCAACCGGCTGGAGGCGAAGGCGGCGGGGATGGCCGCTCCGCCGGTCGCGCAACCGGCGATGGATGATTGACGTTTCAGTTTCGGTTTCGCGGCGCGTTCGCGCATGGGTACGGGTTTCGTCGTAGGGGGAGGGGCAGGCAATGGCGGAATTAACCTTTCAATGGCAATTGGAGGGCCAGACGCATGAGGGGCGCGTCATGGGCGACGCGCCGGCAATCATCGGCCGCAAAGAAGGCTCGACCGTCCACGTCGACTCGCAGACCGTGTCGCGTCAGCACGCGCAGATACGGCGGCGTGCCGACGGTTTCACGGTCGCCGACCTGACGGGGGGGCGTAACGCCATCCTCGTCAATGGGCGGTCGATCACCGCCGAGACGCCGCTGAAGGAGGGCGACACGGTGCGCCTCGGTGATGTCTCGTTGCGCGTCGCGTCGGTTCGGGGGGTCGCGCCGCCGACGGGCGGGCCGACGATGAAGATGCGATGGGAATTGGGCGGGCACGCGCACGAGGAGACGGTGGTCGGCGGCGACCCGGTGACGATCGGTCGCGATGCATCCGCCACGATCGTCATCTCGTCCCCGACGGTATCGCGACAGCACGCGCAGATCGCGGAGAAGGGCGGCCGCTTCGTGATCACGGACGCCACGGCGGGCCACAACCCCGTGACGGTGAACCAGCGCGCGCTGAGCGGCGAGCGCTACCTCAGCCCCGGCGACGTGATCAAACTCGGCGATGTGACGGTCGTCGTGACGGCGGTGCAGGGGGCGCAGCAGCAGACGACCGGCATCAGCGCGCTGCGGAGCGGGCGGCTGGTGACGTGCTCGAACTGCCACCGCGAGGTCGATGGCTCCCTGCAGGATTGCCCGTGGTGCGGCACGGCGCTCGTCAATGCGGAGACGGTCTTACCCGGCTACTAGCGCGATGAAGGAGTACCAACGGTGCGTTCCACGGATGGCGTCGTATCACTCATGTGGACCGATCCCGTCACCGGCGAACCAAGCGAGGAGCGGGTGACTCTGCCCGCGACGATTGGCCGGTCGGCGGACAATGCGGTCGTACTGGCGAGCGAGATGATCTCGCGCCACCACGCGACGCTTGTGCGGGAGAATGGGCAGGTCGTGCTGACGGACAGCAGCACGAACGGCACGTATGTCAATGGGCAGCGGCAGCAGCGCGCGGCGCTCGCCGATGGCGACGGTTTTCAGGTCGGGCCGTACGCCATGACAGTGCACGAGGGCGTTGCCGCCGCGTCGACCGTGCCAACGGTCGCGCTCACCTGGGCGGACCCGACCACCGGCAAGCAAGAGCAGCGGACATTTGCGCTGCCGCTCGTGATCGGGCGCGGCTCGACGAGCGACCTCGTGCTTAACGACACGCAGGCGTCCCGCGCGCACGCCACGCTTGCCGCCGA